>JADLDC010000069.1 GCA_020846885.1 Acidobacteriota bacterium
CGCCATCCGGCTGTGCCCCGAGGACCCGTAGGAGTGCTTTTGCCTTCAACATTGATTCGTCATACTCGCTCGCCGGATCGCTGTCGATAACTATCCCGCCGCCAACGTTGAATGTGGCAATGCCGTTCGTTATAACCATTGTCCGGATCGCAACACTCATTTCGAAGATCTCTTCCGTACCGAATCGGCCGCCCGGAATTCTGCAGCCGATCGCTCCCATCGAAAGGCCGCGAGGGCGTGTTTCCAATTCTTCGAGTATTTCCATCGTGCGTATCTTCGGCGCCCCAGTGATCGATCCGCAAGGGAAAACGGCGCGGAGAATGTCAGGTGTTGAGATGCGTTCGCGTAGCTTGCCCTCGACAGTTGAGACAAGATGAAAGAGAGTTGGGTGTTCCTCCAGCCGGCACAGTGCCTTGACCTCGACAGTGCCGAATTCACAGACCCGGCCGAGATCATTTCGCATCAGATCTACGATCATCGTATTTTCGGCCCTGTCCTTTGCGCTTGTGCGAAGCTCGTGCCGAAGAACTCGGTCTTCAGCGTCGGTTGATCCGCGACGCCTGGTGCCTTTTATCGGCGATGCAGTGATCGCTCGATGGCCGCCGCGGTGCTCTACCCGAAAAAATAGTTCCGGTGAAGCAGAAACGACCGTCGAATCACCACGCTCAATATACGCGGCGAAGGCGGCGGGATGATCGTGCCTTAGAGCAAGAAAGACATCCTTCGGATGGAGCCCTTGAGCTAAAGGAACGGTCAGCTGCTGGGTAAGGTTGGCCTGATAGGTCTCGCCGTCGCGAATGAGTTCCTTAACGCTCTCGACGGCGGCAATGTACTCGCCGCGAGAAAAATTGGAGGTATAGGCCGTGCCAGATGATCCCGTCTCGGTCCGCGGGACCGTCGGGTCAGAATGTCGGATCAGCCGTTCTTTCAGCCCGCGGCACGCAGCTCCATCGCCAGCTATCTGGGTCTGCCCGCTTTTATAGTCATGGACCGCAAGCGTATCGAAGAGGGCTGCGAAAATTACCGGTTCACCCGACGAGAAATGAGCCGGAATGCCATTGATCGCAGGACCGAGGCCGTACGAGATAGTAAAGATGGCCGCAAGGCTGTCGTTGGAGAGCAGGTCTTCGAACTGCGATAAAATTTGCGCCGGATCCGGGCCGGTTAGCCGGGTCGTTCTGACAGGCTCGATCCCCGCGATCAACAGGTTCGGCCCGGCGTGATCCACGCCGCAGCTGTCTAGAATACACGTTCCGGGCCCGCAGTCGGACAAAGCCCGAACGAGATGATCAGGTGGAATATCAACGCCCATCATTCGAGAGCATTTTATCACGCCGTTCTGGCGCAGCAGCGAAGCCGGAAGACCGAACTACAAAATGCACGAAATAAAACCAAAAATGCAGCGGCCCGCACCTCCGTTGCAGAGGCCCGCACGTCCTTTGCAGAAGCCCGCACGCAGTAAGGGCTTAATAGACAGGTTGCGTATTACGCCCCTACTTATGTGCGGGCTTCCGCAAGCTTCCTTTCGTGATTTTCGTGGTAAAGTTCCAAACCCCGACCACGAAAGGCACGGAACAAAGCCCGAAACGCACGAAACAAAACCAAAGGCAGAAGCCTGCACGTAGTAAGGGCGTAATAGACACGTGCAGGCTATTTTTCGTGAATTTCGTGTCTTCGTTTCGTGATTTTCGTGGTAATGGCCTAAACCCCGACCACGAAAAGACCGAAACAAAACCGAAATCCACGAAGCACAACCGAAAATGCAGAAGCCCGCACATAAGTAAGGGCGTAATAGACACGTCGCGTATCATGCCCATACTCTCGTGTGAAATCTTCTCGTGGATTTCGCGTCTTCGTTTTGTGATTTTCGTGGTAATGGCCTAAACCCCGACCACGAAGATCCCGAAATAAAACCGAAATGCACGAAATAAAACCAACAATGCGGAAGCCCGCACGAAGTAAGGGCTTAATAGACACGTCGCTTATCAGCCCATACTCCCGTGTGAAATCTTTTCGTGGATTTCGTGTCTTCCTTTCGTGATTTTCGTGGTAAAGACTTAAGCCCCGATCACGAAATCCACAAAACAAGACACAAAAATCCACGAAGGAAGAAATGGCTTTCTTGATCCGGCGATGAAGATCGAACTCTATGCCGCCCGAAAGGGGCGTTTCGCAACAAATTTCCCATACCGGTCGATTTCGCGTAATATGTTTCGAATCAATTCGGTTTGTCCGCCTCTTCCCGGCAAAATTTATGGACCTTAAGGCTACTGAAAATCAACACGTCATCCGCGGCCTCGGACTGGTCGCCGCTGTGTCGGTGATCGTCGGGAACGTAATTGGTACCGGCGTTTTCTTAAAGGCGCGGGTGATGACGTGCAATGTTGGCAGTCCGGAGTGGGTGTTGGTCGTCTGGGTCGTGGCGGGCCTTCTGTCCCTTGCGGGTGCTCTGACCTATGCCGAACTGACGGCAATGAAACCTCAAACGGGCGGCGAGTATGTTTTTCTCCGAGATGCGTATGGGCGGCTGTCCAGTTTTCTGTATGGCTGGATGCAGATGTTCATTGCAAAGCCTGGTTCGCAGGCCGCCGCCGGGATGGCATTTGCGATCGGGCTTAACGATTTTATCGGCGGCAACAAGCTGGGTGAGGCGGTTGTCATTAAGACATCTTTCATGGATGTCACCATGATCCAGTTGGTCGCGCTGATGATGATCGTGATCTTTACGACACTGAACGCGGCGACCGTTATGCTCAGCGGACAGATCGCCACGGTCTTGACCGCGGTAAAGATCGTGCTGATCCTCTTTGTCGGGCTCGGTGCCTTCATTTGGGTGACGGGCGATGTTTCACATTTTTCGATGGTAAACAACGGCGGAACCTGTGAAGGCGTCGCTGATTCGGCCCGTTACGGATCGGCGTCGTATAGTTTTGCCGCAGGTTTCGGTGCAGCGATGCTTGGGGCGCTATGGGGCTATGACGGGTGGAACAATCTTACATTCGTTGCCGGCGAGGTCCGGGAACCCGGTAGAAATATTCCGTTGGCGATAATCGGCAGCACCGTACTGATCATCGTCCTTTACGTTGTCGTTCACATCGGATATTTTTATGTACTCGATCCGACGACGATCGCCTCGGTGCCGACCAGTTCATCCGTAGCTAAGGTATTGGTCAGCGGATTCTTTGGCGGAATCGGAACATTTGGTGCGGGCATTGCCGTTGCTTTCTTTACGGTCGGGCTGATGCTTTCGTCGCTTGGCACTTTGCATACGTCGATCCTTAGCGGGTCGCGAGTGCCGTATGCGATGGCGACTGACGGCCTGATGCTGAAGAAACTCGGCATCCTTTCAATAACCGGAGTACCGGTAAGGGCTCTTATTTTCCAGGGTATTCTGGCGGCTATCCTCGCCCTGTCAGGTTCGTTTGATACGCTGACCGACTATGTGATCTTTGGCTCATGGATCTTTTACGCCCTGGTCACTTCGTCTATTTTCGTTTTTCGACGAAAATACCCCAATGCTGACCGGCCTTACAGGGCATGGGGTTATCCGGTCATTCCGGTCATATTCCTGCTGGTTGCGGGCTGGCTGCTGATAAACACTCTTGTGACCTCACCCAGGCAGTCATTCATGGGCCTCGGGCTCATTATTCTGGGATTACCAGTTTATTATTACTTAACTCATAGGGCCGGTGCGTCAGGCACCGGACACGATGGCAATGGCGAACTCAGATAGAAGAAGCGGAATTGACCGTCGGTCACATGAACGCCTAAACGTTTCGATCGACATGGAATGGGAAGGACCGGACGGCCGCAGGAACGGTACCGTCAGCGATCTTAGCGTGACTGGCTGCTTCGTGCTCAGTTCCGGCAATGTCCAATCGGGCGATACCGTAAATATTTACTTGCCGCTTGGCGACGGAATGAAGGTCCAGATCCTTGGCGAGGTCCGCAATCAGGCGGCCGAGATCGGATTTGCTGTTAGATTTATCGACCCTACCGACGCACAAAGAAGCGTGATCGCGGACCTGATGTCGAGGTTTGGTGAGTCTGGATGACCACCGCTAATCATTACCGAGGCTCGCGACCGCTTCCAAAGCGACCATCCGGTCATCGAAGTCGAACTTGTCGTGCCCGATGATCTGATAATTCTCATGGCCCTTACCGGCGATAATGACCACATCGCCGAAGCCCGCACGCTTTACTGCCTCGAATATTGCGTCACGCCGGTCCGGGACGGAAAGATACTCACATCGTGTTTGTTTGATCCCAGCCTCGATCTCATCAAGGATCGCGATAGGATCTTCCGTTCGCGGATTGTCGGAAGTTATTATGGCCAGGTCGCTGTATTCGCCGGCGATACGGCCCATTGGGGCACGCTTTGAACGGTCGCGGTCACCACCGGCACCAAAGACCGTTATGATCCGCCCGGCGGTCAACTCGCGTGCCGTTTTGAGCGTGTTCAAAAGGGCATCGTCCGTATGTGCGTAATCAACGACGACGGCGAAATCTCCGTCATGCGGAACTCTCTCAAACCGGCCCGGTGCGCCAATGCAGGTTCTAAATCCGGCGGCGATCGCGTCAAGGCCGTACCCGAGTTCCAGGGCAACGGCCGAAGCCGCAAGCATGTTGTAAACATGCGGTTTTCCGACAAGCGGTGACGTTATCCGCCGTTGACCAGCGGGCGAATTAAGACGGAAAGAAGTGCCCTCGAGAAGTGAGACACTGATCTCATCTGCAGAAAGGTCAGCATCGATCTGCGATCCGGCTTGGGCTGGGCCCTTCTGCGAGAAAGTAACCACGCGCTGGCCGGCGGCCCTCAACTCTTCAGAAAGTTTTAGCCCCCATTCATCGTCGATATTTATTACGCTCGAACCTGGAGATTCTCCTAAACGCCCGTCGAACAACTTCTTTTTGGCGTCGAAGTAGTTTTCCATTGTCCCGTGATAATCGAGATGATCGCGGGTGAGGTTGGTGAACACAGCAACCTTGAACCTGAGCCAGTCGCAGCGGTGCAGGTCGATCGCCTGCGACGACGCTTCCATAGCCGCCATCGTGCAGCCCTCATCGACAGCGCGGCGGAGGAATCGATTGGTGTCCGAGGCTTCCGGTGTTGTTCTGACCGCCGGTTCGCAAGCATCGCCGACGCAGTATTCGACCGTGGTCAGCATCGCTGCCTTTTGTCCGGCGGCCTGGGCAAGCGCACGGCAAAGGTACGTCGTGGTGGTCTTGCCGTTCGTGCCGGTTATCCCGACAAGGGCAAGCGAATGCGACGGCTCCCCGTTTATGACGGCCGCGGCCTTTGCAAGTGCTTCGCGAACGTTCGGCACCTTTAGCCAAACGCCGCCAAAGCCGCTCGGCGGGTCAAGTTCAGAGATAACGCCGGCCCCTCCGCGACGGATAACATCGTCAACGAAACGGTGCCCATCCACGGTGGCCCCGCGTATAGCCGCAAAAAGTGTTCCGGCATAGACTTGACGCGAGTCATGGGTTACATCAGAAGCCGTACCATTGTCCGGCCCGGTAAGCTCGGCTCCAAGGCATCGAGCGACCTTTGTGATTTCTGTGACAGTTGAACTCAGAGAATTTGACCTCGGTGCGAGTTTGGCATCGCTATCGAATTATACGACAGCAGGGAAATTTGCACGAACAAAAGGGTTCGAATTCCGTATAGAATAGAAATTACGGAGGTTTTCGAACAATGAATTTTATAAAGCTGGTGCTCGCGGTCCTTGGCCTGATCTTTGGAGTGATGCTTTTCTTCTGGCTTTTCGGCCTGGTGACGTCACTGATCTGGTACGGCCTTGTTTTTGGCGTTATCGCGGCGATCGGGTACAGCGGATACAAACTGTTTCGAAAGGCCGAAGACAAGTTCGTAGGCCCGGCGAAAACAGATTATCTCGATAGCCGTGATTTCGATACATCGTGGGACGAATACAAGCAGAAGTATCTGACAAAGTGATCGGCACGCCCAAAGGTTTCCGTGACGGCTTGCGTTTGGCGATTTCACCGACTAGAGTTTAATCCTTGGTCGCAGTGCCGAGGTGGCGAAATTGGCAGACGCACTAGACTTAGGATCTAGCGTCGAAAGACGTGCGAGTTCGAGTCTCGCCCTCGGCACCAACTTCGA
>JADLDC010000070.1 GCA_020846885.1 Acidobacteriota bacterium
ACCTGCAGCAGACGGCCCCGAATCTCAGGCTAAGAGCGCGGCACGGATATTACGTCAAAAACTGAACATTGGAAATTCGGCACATTGTTAAAAGCGGCGAAGATCGGGATCTTCGCCGCTTTTTAGCATAGACAGATGGTGTGATCCTAATCCACAGGCATCATCAGATCGAGCCGGGAGCGGCCGGGTTTGATGAAGACCGGCGGAACTCCCGGAGTGTTGTAGAACCAGAACTTGAGTGTTCTGTTCGAGCCGTCGTTGAGCGTCATCGAGAACGTTCGACACGTGCCGCCCCATAAAGGGTCGGTCGTCCAGTAGTAACTGTACTGTCCGAAATACGTCAGACTCCCGATCGCCGGAGTTACCGCACCGATCGGCGTTCCGGTAGCGCAGCTTACCTGCTGTGATGACGGCGAGCCTGCCGCAAAGATGTTCAGGCCCTTGTTGCCGCCCAAGCTGAATGACATCGGCAAAGTATTTCCGGCGGTCGCATAGTTTGTCGCGGGCGGATTGTAAACGCGTCCTGTAAAGCCCAAGAACGGATATTGGACCGAGACCGTGAAAGTCGCGGTCGCCGTATTGCCGTTCCCGTCAACGGCCGTCACGTTCACAGTCGTATTGCCCACATTGAAGATAGAACCGGAGACCGGATTTGTCGTGACAACGGCCGCACTGCAGTTGTCCGTCGCCGTCGGCAGCGGGAAATTGACAGCCATCGACGTCGCGGGCGAGTTTGACGGCAGTATTGCAACAACATTCGCGATCGGATTGATCACCGGCGGAACGGTTTCATTGATGACAGTTATGGTCAACGCCGCCTGAGCGAACAGGCCGCCGCTGTCGGTGACGCGAAGTGTGAACGAGGCATTAGTCGCTCCGCACGCGGCGGCAACGCTCGCCGAAACCACACCGGATGGAGCGATAGTTATCGAACTCACCGTCACACCATTTACCGTCGCCGATGGTCCGCCGTTGACCGTGACCGCAAGCGTATTTGCCGACTGGTCCGGATCGCCGACCGTTGCGATCTGCGAAATTGACGGCCCAGAACCCTGAGAGAGCGTAACACCCGCGGCTGCAGCGATCGTTGGCGGCGAGTTGATCACCCATGTATAGCTCGCCGGCGTCGGGTCAGTATTGCCGGCCGCATCAGTCGCACGCACCTGAAACGTGTGTTGGCCAAGTGCCAATCCGGTATAGCTCTGCGGCGAAGTGCATGCCGCGAATGCTCCAGCGTCTAGTGAACATGCAATCGTCGCGCCAGCTTCGTTCGAAGTAAAACTGAACGATGCACCCGTGCTGTTGGTCGGATTCGTCGGATTCCCCGTTATCGTTGTATCCGGCGGTGTCGTGTCCACGGTCCACGTATAACCGGCCGGTGTTGCGTCCGAATTGCCGGCAGCATCCACCGCCTGGACCTGGAACGTGTGCGAACCGTCTGGAAGCCCCGAATAGGGCTGCGGACTAGTACAGACCGTAAACAGAGCACCGTCGAGCGAACATTTGAAAGACGAGCCAGCTTCGTTCGACGTAAATGAGAACGAGGCCGACGAAGTGCCCGAAGGATTCGGCGGACTCTCCGCTATCGTTGTGTCGGGCGGTGTCGTATCAACGACCCATGTATAACTTGCCGGCGTAGCATCGGCATTTCCGTCACCGTCAATGGCCCGCACCTCGAATATATGCGACGCATCGCTCAGTCCGAGGTAGTTCTGCGGCGACGTGCAAGCCGTGAACGAGCCGCTGTCGATACTGCACTCAAAGCTCGCAACGCCTGAGCCGCCTGGCTCGTCAGTGCCTGTAAACGAGAAGGACGCATCCGCACTCGATGACGGGTCCGGCGGATTTGCCGTAATCGCCGTGTCCGGCGGCGTGAAGTCGCAATTGGAACTTCCGTAGCGGACAACGGCAAAATCATAGTTATTCTCCCTAAAGCTTTGTCCGGCCGCCACTATTCTGCCGTTCGGTTGGATGGCGACAGCGTAGGCCTCGTCGTCGGAGTCCAGCACGCTTGTCGTCACCTTGCCGTCCCCATCGAACGAGGTATCAAGCGAG
Organism: Acidobacteriota bacterium; assembly: GCA_020846885.1. Taxonomy (GTDB): domain Bacteria; phylum Acidobacteriota; class Blastocatellia; order Pyrinomonadales; family Pyrinomonadaceae; genus OLB17. The sequence continues at coordinate 2,056 of JADLDC010000070.1, forward strand.
CCATCGCTGTTATATCGCACGAGGCCAAAATCATAGTTCGGCCCGTTAAGACTACGACCCGCCGCGACTATCTTACCGTCAGCCTGTACAACGACCGAGTAAGCAAAATCGTACTCGCCATGGACGGGCGTCACCACCTTTCCATCGGTGTCAAACGAAGTGTCAAGCGAGCCGTCAGTGTTATATCGCAGGAGCGCAAATTGAAAAAGACCCTGCAAACTGGAGCCAGCCACCACTATCTTTCCATCCGGCTGCAGCGCGCCGGATGAGACAACGTCGGGATCATTGTTCTGCACGTCAGTCACCACCTTGCCATCGGTGTCAAAGGAAGTATCGAGCGAGCCGTCAGTGTTATATCGCACGACTGCGAAGTCAGTATTGAACACATTCCAACTTTGTCCCACGACCGCTATCTTTCCATCCGGCTGAATGATAACCGACCGGGCAAGATCGTTATCGCCGAGCACATCGGTGATCACAGTGCCTCCAGTGCCGAACGAGGTGTCGAGTAAACCGTCGGCGTTATAGCGAAGAAGGGCGAAATCAGCGCCGATCCCGTTCCCGCTTTGACCCGCAACCACTATCTTCCCATCCGGTTGAATGGCAACCGACCGGGCCATTTCGCCAGAGCCGGGCAGATCAGTAGCCGCAATGCCTCCAACGCCGAACGATGTGTCGAGAGAGCCGTCAGTGTTTAGCCGCATGAGGCCAATAAGTGATCCCGCCCCGTCATCGGTCCAGCCGACTGCCACTATCTTGCCGTCCGGCTGGATGGCGACCGACAAACCCACATCTTCCGCAAAGATCTGCACATCGTGCACCACGATGCCGTCAACACCAAACGAAGTGTCGAGCGAGCCATCCGTGTTGTATCTCACGAAGGAAAAGCCCCTGCGCGACCCCCAAGGGCTAGAACCCGCGGCAACTATCTTGCCATCCGGCTGGATCGCCATTGAGCTGACACTTACAGTTCCTTTTCCCTCCCTCGTGATTGTTGTCACTTTGCCGTCACCGTCGAATGACGGATCGAGGCTTCCTGTCGTTGAATTAAAGCACGGAGAGATTATCCATTCGGCATAGAGGGTGATATCCGCGCTGATAGCAAACGGCTGAGCGGGATTGTAATGCGTCCCGTTGCCGTTCGCCGCCGTGTTCCAGCCGCCAAAGTCGAATCCGGTCTTGGCCAACGTGCCCGACCCGAGCACGCCGACCCATTCGCTCGGATTATAAGGATTGTTTGCATCAACAGGCGCGGCCCCGCCCGTGTTCCCGTTGCCGTTGTAAGTTACGAAATAGCCCACCCCAAGACTCCGTGCCATCTGCGGGCCGGCCTTGTGGTCGGCATCGGCCAGGGCTGAAACCGACAATAAGAGAAAGCTAAAGCACGCGATAGATGCGAGACAAGCAACGATAGTGAAACGCGACGTAGAATTTGGGGCAAACATCAAGCAGATCTCCAAAAATTTCAGAATTCCCGCTGACGCGATCCATCCGAAAGGATCCGAAGACCGTGCCATTGCCCAATGATCGGAGATCCACAGGGGATCCGGACACCACAAACACACCTCGGAGTCTAATCGGTACGCGGGATGATAAAGAGAAGCAAGACAGGCGATTCTAAGCCGATTCTGGCCGTGAGGTCAAGGTTTTTTTTGAACAAGGTCACGGCGTGGGAGGAACGTTGCGGTCCAGAACGGATGAGAGATATGGATCGATAAAGAAAACCGCCGGGCCTGTGCGGCATCGGCGGCTTCTATGTATTCGCGGATAGGTAATTGCCAAAACTATTCCGCGAATCTTCCGGCCGGGATCGCCGGCTTTCCCATCAATGGCTTGGATCTATCTCTGTTCGAATCGGTCGTCGGCTTTGGCGTTGGTGCCGCGATATTCCCCATCAATACTGGCCGTTCGGTCCGCGGAACAAGCGGCAGGACGACACGCCGCACCGATATAACATTACGGCCCAAAATTGGTATCGCCGCCAAGGCCCCGAGCACGGCCAGTAGCACTGAAAATGCCGCTGCCGCACAAACCGAGAGCCGCTGCTTTACTTTTGCCCAGCCGACCGGGCAATCGGCCGTCAAAACAGTACCGTCACTTCGCTGGAAGTATCTCACACAAAGCTTTCCTTCGCTAACGCGCAGCAGGTTTTCTGCGTCATAACGCGTCATTCCGGACAGGTTGTAAACATTAAGCTTGCACTCACCGCAAAACCGCCGGCGCTCGTTGCCCTGCATCTCGTTCCAATTCGCCGAACAAGGGCTGGCGATCCTGATATTATCCAACGGACTTTCAAACCGATCCATATACACTCCGCAAATACCCGGCTGGTTGCCGATGTGTATTGAACGGAGAAGGATCAGAAGATTTGCAGTCTATTTTGTCGACTCGATAACTTTCACGTTTAGGGTCAAAGATCTGATCCTGAGACACAGCCAGTTCAGTGGTTAAGATCAGATCGACCTTCGATATTTATGCGTGATCGGCCTTCGCCTGCCGATGCCGATCGCGTTGCGTGAAACGATAAGTGTCGGCGGAAGCTGCTGGCGTTTGAATTCGTTTGCCGGATGCTCGACCTTGTTTAGAATGCCGTAAACGAGTTCGGCGTCGTGGCCGGCGGCAATTATCTCTTTGGGTGACAATTTTTGCTCGAAGTATAACTCCAAGACCGGATCCATCAACTCATATGGCGGCAGGCTGTCCTGATCGAATTGGTTTGGTGCCAATTCGGCAGACGGCGGTTTTTCGATGATGCGGTTTGGGATGATCTCACGCCCGGCGCGTTTGTTTATCTCGCGTGAGATCGCCCACACTTCCGTCTTGAGTACGTCGCCAAGCACGGCCAACCCGCCGTTGGTGTCGCCGTACAAGGTGCAGTAACCGACCGCGAGCTCCGATTTATTACCGGTTGAAAGCAGAAGGCGGCCCTCGGCGTTGGAGATTGCCATAAGGATCACTCCGCGCAGGCGGCTTTGTAAATTCTCGGCCGCAAGCGACTCACCGCCGCGCGTCGGCGCCCGCAGATCCATCTGGTCAAGCAGCACGTCAAACGCACCGGAGATCGGCTCGGTCCGCACCTCGCAGCCAAGATTGCGTACCAGTTCCTCAGAATCCTTAATGCTCCCTTCGGACGAGAACGGCGACGGCATCATCACGCAAAGCAGATTCTTGGGCCCGATCGCCTCGGCGGCCAGCGCGGCCACAAGCGATGAATCTATTCCGCCCGACAAACCAAGTACGGCCTTTTGAAATCCGTTCTTTCGCGCATAGTCGCGAATTCCGAGCACGAGGGCATTATGGATAGACCCGATCTCGCCGCCGGTTATACCGCGGGCATCCGGTTTTCTTACATCCAGCTCGACCGTTTCGATAAACTCTTCAAACGCCGCTGCCTGCAGAATAATGTCGCCTTCTTCATCCGCGACCAGGCTTGCTCCGTCAAAAATAATACCGTCGTTTCCGCCAACAAGGTTCACAAAAACGATCGGCACCCGATTCGCCTTTGCCCGGTGGGCAACCATATCGCAACGGAGCTGGATCTTGCCCTTGTTGTAGGGCGACGCATTAATAGACACGACCAGCTCCGCCCCCATCGCGATGACCTCATCGGCCGGGTCGCTCGCATAAAGGCGTTCCTTCCAAAATGTCTTGTCGTTCCAAAAATCTTCGCACACGACCACGCCGATTTTTACGCCGTTCACATCGAACAACCGGCGGCCGCTTTGATTTGGCTCAAACCAGCGCGGGTCGTCGAACACGTCATATTCGGGCAGAAGTGTTTTATCGACCGTGCCGATCAGCTTTCCGTCGGCGATGATCGCCGCACAGTTAAATATTCTTCGCCCGTTCTTGTTCGGATTCTTGCGGATCGTGCCGACCACGGCCGTTATTCCTTGGGTCGCCCGAACGATCTTCTCAAGCGTACCGCCTGCATGCTCAATAATGTCCGCGTCCTGAAACCAATCCTGCGACGTATAACCGTGCGTCACTAGCTCAGGAAAAACAACGAGGTCCGAGCCTTGATCCCGTGCCTGCCCGATAGCAGCAACTATCTTCGCCGTGTTCCCCTCAATATCGCCGTTAGTAGTATTGATCTGCGCGATCGTGACCTTCATAGAAAAGATTATAGTCACAGGATCGACAATCCAAAATGGACCGGTCTGAACCCTACGAGCATTCTATGGCGGGAGAGATCTGAAAGGCCGGCTAATTAAAAGTTGGGCTTGTTCGATACGGGAGTATCCTTTTCGGCCTGTTTGAGTCTATCCAGTTTTAAGTAGACCGAAAAAGCGCTGTTGCCGGTACTGTCCAAGGCATCGATAAATCTCTCGCGTTGGCCACCGTCAAAAGTTTTGACCGACCTTAAAAGATACTTTGCGTGGAAGAGCCAGTGAAGCGGGGCGTCTCGCTGCAGGCTAGAATTTCTCAAAAACAATCCAAACTCCCGCAGGACATCGAGTTGACCGGGACCGGGTGGAACGACCTGAAAAAGCGAGTTGAACGTAACACTTTTTTGATGGAGGTAGTCAATTTCTGTTTCTTCATCGTCAGAACGCCAGGCATTGAATTCTTCTCTGAATTTCTCTAACTGCTCCTGCCATTTCTGCTCCGACCTTTGACCGCTCGTCAGTTCAACGCTGCCATCCCCAAATCGGAGTCTTTTCAACCCACGCAAAATACTCGCGGCCTTCGGCGACCGCCAGTACGCAAAGGTCTCGGCAGCGGGCTCCAACCTTTCCGGTTTCACGTCGTCCTCCGTCAGCGGCCGTTCAAACATCGAGTTGGCAAACGAGATGCTCGGATCCGTTTTGTCTTTTGTGATAGTAACGACACTGTCAGAACACTGTACCCCGGACAGGTTCTTCGCTAGATATCGACGGTATGCTTTAAGGAACTCATTCGAAGGTGCATCATCCGAAGATCCGATCGAGAATTTTATTTTCTCGGTTAGCCGATTGTGCTTGAGTGCGTTTGCAAAAGAACGCGGGTCACTATTGATTCGCGTAAGTGCATCACTAAGGCGATCGATCAAAAATCTAAATTCGACCGGCTTGGCTCTGTACGATCCAACAAGGTCAAGCGCTGGGCCGAGTTGTGCGGGTGAAGTGATCTCCTCAAGGCGGGCGGCAACGAAATGCATCGGCTCTTTCCGGGCGACGGCCTCCGCATCAAATGTGTCCGTAGCGATCTTTTTGACAAGAGCGTAGTATAACGCAACGTCATATTCGAGATCGTCCGCGCATGAGAGTGGTTTTATACGAAGCGGCGATATCTCTTGAAAAAGCTCGCGTGCCCTTTGCCGGTCTATCTTTACCATCAGAACCAACGCCCGCAAACGGATCGAAAGCGAATCCAACTCCAAGCTGTGTGCCATTGACAGATACCCAGACCTCGTATCCGCCTCGCCTACCCGCCTGACCATCTTGACTGGTTCTTTTGCCTCTGAAGCGCGTCGAAATATGCTCTCAAGAAGTTCGGCCTGTCGCTTTTTTTCAAGAACGGAATCGAACGCCAGCAAACTCAATAGTAGGTCTGCCGATATTTCCAAGGGTTGTGCCTGGGCAGAGAGGATGAGGTCTTCAACCGCCGCCTTTTTTAATCGCTCCTGTTCGGCTCGTATCGATCGGGGATCTTTTTTAGGGACTTCGCTGGTTGGGTTCTGAGCGTAAATGACGAGCTGCAAAAGAGTGCCCGCAACGGCGACGAAGACTACGTCGCGAAAAAGTAGCGCAAATCGTGACTGCGGCGATAGAACGCTGGGTTTGGGTTCCGTTATCATCACCGTCCAACCAACTTGACGGTGGTCGACTCGGTCACGCTGCCAGGGAAGTCGGCGAATTGGCCAACGGAAAGCCCTGGATGGACAGCGTTCGAAAGACTCGCACGCCTTTTGTCTCTTTCTTCCTGGAGCTTTCTCTTCGTTATCCTAAATTCCCTGAATGCGGCAACGCCAATCCCGGATACGATCATGCCTGCTGCAAACAAGATGAAAATTGCCGTTTGGGGCCCTTTCATCAGGGGCAAAAGCGCAAAAAGAATCGTAATGAGAGAAAAAACAACCAAGAAAAAACCCGCCGCACCAAGTAAGAACGCTCCTATTGCAATCGATAGATGCCGTTTGTCCAGTTCGGCCAGAATTGGAACAGACGCTTCGCCGCAGTTCCTACAGAAAAAGTCATCCTCTTGGATCTTGCTCCCACATAGATGGCAGAACATACGTACTCCTGGTGATCTTTCCTACTGATTTGTATTTTCAATACTGCATTTCTTCACCATCGTCAACCGGTTGCCGCGTTCGTTGTATTTGACCTCGTCCATGATGTTGTAAATGAACAGGACGCCGCGGCCGCTGGTTTTGAAGAGGTTCTCGGGGTCGAGCGGGTTGGGGATGGAGTTTACGTCAAAGCCTTCGCCTTCGTCCTCGACGGTAAACGAGGCCTCTTTGGCTGAAAGTTCGGCCGTTATGCGGACCAGCTTTTCAGTGTTGAACTTATTGCCGTGTTTGACGGCGTTTACGAACGCTTCGTCCAGTGCGACAAAAAGATTGGATTCCTGCAGACAAACACCGCCCAGTTTTTCAACCCGCAGAAGCAGATAATCAAGGATCGAATGCATCGGCGATATTGAACTAGGCAGTTCGAATTCGATCTTTTCGTGCAGTTTTTTTACTACGTCTTCCTTGTCCAGATACCGGCTCTTGAAATTAAGGACCGTTTCAATGAACTGCTTCAGCTCTTCCTCATCAAACTCGTCCCGCCGAAAATTGGTGGCGCAGAATTTAAATGCCTTGACGTGCTCTCCGTTTTCGCCATCCGGAAAAACGGGCAGGCACGATCCATTGGTGCCGGGCAGAGAGTATGCGAACACATCATGGCCCGCGGCCTGATCGCTGCTAAGGTCCGTTATTACTATGTCGTACGCATCAACATCTTTATCGCCGATCGCCTGTTCGCGGTTCTCGACTATCTCCACCCGGTGGCCTGCCGAGCTAAAGACGTCACTAAGTGAACTGGCCAGGTCGTCGTAATCGTCAATGATCAGGATCTTTCTCTGCATTTCCGACGGGCGCATCGCGCCTAGTATGATTACGCTAAAATAATGGTTCCTGTTGCAAATAATAACCCAACTTGCTACTTATTCCCTATTTGTGGCCAACAAAATTAACAAAGCGTTTTTACCTGCGGGCCTTGCCGGCTATTCGCTGAAGGACCGGCTGACCATCCGTGCGGCCGATCTGGGCTTCTATTTATTGATACGCGTAATCGGGGCGACCATCCGCTTTCAGATCGAGGGCTGGGAGAATTTTGAGTCGATCGAACGAGCGGGCAAACTGCCCATTTATGCATTCTGGCACGATCGGATATTCGCCGGCACCTATTTTTTTCGCAACCGGGGAATTGCCGTCATTACCTCGCAGAGCAAGGATGGAGAATACATTGCACGGTTTATCCAGCGGCTTGGTTACGGGGCTATCCGAGGTTCATCGACCCGCGGCGGCGTTGGGGCACTCGTCGAAATGATAAAGGCAATGCGGGCCGGCACGGCGACCGCGTTTACGCTTGACGGCCCAAAAGGCCCGCGATATGTAGCAAAACCCGGCGCAGTCCTGCTTGCCAAAAAGACCGGAAACCCTATAATGCCGTTCGTCGTCGAGTGTAAAAAATATTGGACGATCAGAAGCTGGGACAGGCTGCAGATCCCGAAGCCGTTCACCAAAGCGAAGGTGATCATCGGCACACCGATATATGTTGGATCGAACGTTGACGGCAACGCCGTATCTGAAAAACTGCGTGAGGTTCAACTCTCGCTCGACGCGATGGTCGAAGCAGGAGCAAGATGGCGGTCGGCTGCTTGATCGGTCAGGACCGGCGCCGAAAGAAGATTTGCCGAGAGCAAAATGAACGCTATCCAAACTGCATCAGCCAGCAGCAGATGTCCCAACTGCATCAAGATCGGCCCCAGCGTCAGAAGCGTCAAAGCGCCAAATCCAAGCTGCACAATAACGAGGACCGAAAGAGCATTTGCCCAGCGCGAAATCGCGCTATTTTCTGCTTCCCTTTTCAGCCAGCCAGCCCAGAACACCAAAAATACGGCCCCGCCGACCGCAAGTATCGGGTGGAGCAGCCGAAGGCGAAGAAGCATGTGCGACGTCGGCGAAAAATCCTTTGCGATCCCTTCCGTGATCGTGCCTGACGGAAAGATCATGCTGCTCAACGCCGCGATGGACCCGCTGGTTCCGACCAAAAATATCAACACCGCTCCGAGCAAGATCCATTTCAGCCTATTCTGGCTATCCGACAACTTTACACACCGCCGTACGGTCGCCGACCATGCCGTCAGCGTCAGAAGCGCGAGCAGAACAAGAGTATTCAAAAGATGGCCCGCCATCCAGAAAGGCCGCGCCGGAGTAAGTGTCTCGGCCGTGTTCCCGGTCAGAACCAGGCCCGCGCCGACCGCTCCTTCGATCAGTACGAATACGAACGAGGCCATCGCCAGTTTTAACACATACGAAGAAATGCCATCACGTTTCTGCCGCCAGATCAGCAGGGCCCAAACAAACAAGGCCAGCACCACCAAACCGTCAAGCGCGCTCGTGATGCGGTGCGAAAATTCGATCACCGTCTTTAACTCAGGGGCGGAGGGTACGACCTCGCCGCCGCACGTCAACCAGTGCTGCCCGCAGCCGTCGCCGGACCGAGACGCACGCAGGAAAACGCCCCACAAGATCACGAGCAAGTTGTACCCGAGCACGAACCACGCATACTTTGCGAACACGCTCACCTTTCCAACGCTTTCCATTAGCGGATAGAATATCACTTTCCGGCGGGCCAAAAAATGCAAGCACTATTAACAGTTCTGCTGATCGTTTTCTTTTCTACTTATGCGTGGGCGGCCGCGCCGTATGTGATCGTACTCGGCGTAGGGCAGGACGCCGGTGTGCCGCAGATGGGTTGTGACTCGCCATTCTGCCGCCGCGCGTGGGCCGATCCGAAATTGCGGCAATGGGTCTCATCGATCGCACTTGTCGATCCGGACACGAAAAGCCGCTGGATCTTCGACGCGACGCCAGATCTGCCGGAGCAGTTCGAATTCCTCAAAGCTGCCACCGGTGACCGATCGAATACCTTGACCGGCATCTTTCTGACCCATGCACACATCGGCCATTACACCGGCCTGATGTATCTAGGCCGCGAGTCGATGAACGCAAAGGCCGTTTCCGTTTTCGCCATGCCGCGAATGCGGCGGATGCTGGAGGAGAACGCTCCCTGGTCGCAGCTTGTGACGTTAAAGAATATCGAGCTCAAAAGCCTGTCCGACCGAGAGAAAGTAAACCTCTCCAACGGCATTACCGTTGAGCCGTTCCTTGTTCCGCATCGTGACGAATTTTCTGAGACGGTCGGATTTCGCATCAGTTCCCGTTCCCAGTCGCTGGTATTCATCCCGGACATCGATAAATGGGAAAAATGGCCGACGGGGCTCACCGATCTTGTCCATTCGGCCGATCACTTGCTGATCGATGGGACCTTTTTTGCCGATGGTGAGATAAACCGCCCAATGAGCGAAGTTCCGCATCCGTTCGTCATCGAAACAATGAGGCTGCTGTCCGGCTTGCCTCGTGCGGAGCGTGCCAAAATCCACTTTATCCACTTTAATCACAGCAATCCGTTGGTCCAGGGCAGCCACCGTGCGCTTCGACAGGTGAGGTCGGCCGGGTTTGGGGTCGCAAAGGTTGGGCAGCGGTTTACACTGAAATGAAACGCGAACGCATCGACAAACTTCTCGTCGATCGGGGATTGATCGAGTCGAGAACAAAGGCCCAGGCAGTGATTATGGCCGGCTCGGTCCTTGTCGATGAAAAACGGGTCGAAAAGCCGTCAGAAAGCTATCCGGCGGACGTGAGGATACGCATAAAGGGCGGCGGCCCTGAAACCCGATATGCAAGCCGCGGCGGATTGAAGCTCGAAGCCGCACTTGAGAGATTTAATATACGTCCAAACGGATATGTATGTATCGACATAGGCTCATCGACCGGCGGATTTACAGATTGCCTGCTTCAGCATGGGGCCGTACGTGTCGCGGCGGTCGATTCGGGAACGAACCAGATGGTGTGGTATCTCCGCACGGATCCGCGCGTGATGGTGATGGAAAAGACCAACGCCCGCGATCTGAAACCAGAGAATTTCTCCGAAAGATTTGACCTTGCGGTGGTGGATGTCTCATTCATTTCAGTCACCAAGCTTCTGCCCGCATTGCTTCCGCTACTCCAGGCGGAAGGCCGCATCATCGTGCTTATCAAACCTCAATTTGAAGTTGGCAAAGGAGAGGTCGGCAAAGGCGGGATCGTTCGCGAACCAGAAAAACATGAGCGGGTCGTCAATGAGATCAATAGTTTTGCCGAAGATCTTGGGCTGACCTGCGGCGGCGTCATCGAATCACCGATCCTTGGCGCCGAGGGGAACAAAGAATTTCTTGCCTTGTATGAACGACAAGCGTGATAAGGAAATAAAAAAGCCTGTACCGGCACACGAATTCAAAGAAGGCGTCGATTATTATTTCGAGAACGGCCTGATGGTCTTGACCGGCGAGTTCTTACGCAAGCGCGGCTATTGCTGCGGCAGCGGCTGCCGTCATTGTCCTTATACGGACAAAACAAGAATTACGGCGAAAGAACGGGAATGATCACTGGTGGACTTTAACAGTCGGGTCGCAAACACCTTTGCGATCTTTGTGTCTTCAACTTGGAGAGCTTTGTGTTAAGAAAATGCGTTAACACAAAGACCTCAATCGGAGGACACAAAGTTCACGAAATAAGAAGAGATCGGCAAGAATGTCAAAGCAGAAATTCCTCGATCTCATTATGTGCCGGACCCGCGTACTCGAATTCCGTTTCCGGTCCGGGCATCGTCTCGGTGCCTTCCACCTCCGTTGTCGGCGGCTGAGGACCTGTAAAAGTGATCGGCGTTCGGGCGATCTGGACCAGCAGTTCAGGCGTGCAGCAGACCCGTTTGTATCTTTCACGCTCGGCCCGCATTTCAGGTTGATCGTCTAGCCAGGCAAGCACGGCATTTAGCACCTCTTTCCCGCCTTCGCTTTCCGGCTCGACAATGCTGTAGTGCATCCACTTACCATCGCGCCGTGCGGTAACGAGCCCCGCGTTTCGCAAATAGGCTAGATGCCGCGAAATTTTTGGCTGACTGTCGCCCAGCACTTCGGCAAAGAAGCAAACACAAACTTCCTCATCGCGCATAAGGTTCAACACCCGAAGCCGCGTTTTATCGGCCAGGGCCATGTAAAGCG
>JADLDC010000071.1 GCA_020846885.1 Acidobacteriota bacterium
GGCAAGCACCGGCGAACCGGCGCTTATCCACGCAATAAAAATATTCTTAATGTCGTTCATTGGTTTTCCCGGCGGGTTCTATTTGCCGTCCCGCTGCCGGCGTTAGAAATAAAAGCCCCTGCATCTCGCGCATGCGGCCCAGTGCAAATTGTCGATACAGGTAAGCAAGTGTCAGCACCGCCGCGATCAACGCGACCGCAAGCCACACCTCGCGCGGCAGGCCGATCACGAACGAGACGATGGCCCAGAACGTCTGCCACAATGTGCTCGCAACGGTTGTCCAGAGCGATTTTGCGGAATCGGTTCTCGTCAGAATCGTTTGAATAACCGATTCGAAACGGTCGTATATGGCAAGGACGTCGGCTAACTCTTCACGGGCTGTTTTCGGCGGCCGGGATGGTTGGGCAGGGAACGCATTTTTGCGTTCTGCGATGGAAGGCACCGTGGAGTTATTTGCGGTATTTGCGGTTGACTGAGGCCCGGCCGCCGAAGCCGTATTTCCGGTGATATCCGCCGGAAAATTCCTGATAGAAAGTGAGAAACCGTGTACCGTCACCGGCAGATCGAGGGTCCAATTGCCCGCGACGATCTGTGCCAGAAAAAATGCGGTCCTGTACGAGGTCGTTTTGAGCCGCGGGATTCCGCGAAGCCAAGCGTGCCGCTTTTTCACGTATTCTGTGATCCAGCGTTTTTCAAAACTAGCGGCGGAGGTTCGATATCTATCCAACCGCACGCGGTCACGGATCATTTCCCATGAGCCGTGCGTGATCGAATCGTAGATAACAGCAAGCGAGAGCGGCAGCGTGAACCCATTCCCGAAGCAGGCGTCGATCGCCGGGCCCAGATAGCGTTTGAACGCGACCTGTTGCTGAGCGGCGCGCATCTCCTGAGTGACGGCCGCCGCCCTGAGAGCATTCTTGAGCGTTCGGTCATTCGCGGCGGAATCGATGGCGGCGGCTGTGGCGGAACGCAGCCGAAGCAGGTTTCCCAGCAGCGTCGCACGCCCGATCTTGCCGCCGTTGTCCAGATACAGACTGACCACCGAATAGAGCGAACCCGACCGGTGCGTGAACTGGCTGATCCCATATGAGATCCCGGCCGCATCGTTCAGGACCGTCAACGCCGCGTACTCGCCAAAGGGCTGGCCAGTCTCGAATATGTTCACTACCGCCAGTGCCTTTAGCTGATCGAATTGGGAAAACTGCGATTTCGGTTCCATATGTCTAGTGTTTCACGTATGCAACAAAGTCTTGCATATTATACATTCGTTTGATATTATGAAACGGCCGGGCGATAACGGACGACTATCTTGTTTGATCGGATCGTTCCATTCGCCGCTTACATAGCGTCCGGCCATAGGCAGATTAATCGATGGCCCAAAGCAAGAGAATTGCAATAGAGAAGGTACGAATGATGCGAATGAAACGAACGATACGAATGATAGGCAAGGTGAGGGAATACGAACAAATAATGGAACAACAGATAAAACGATCGTCAGAGTTCAAGCCGCGCGTGAAAATGCGGCTGTCCGAGATAGAACGCGTGATAAAGAAGCACCGGATCATCATCCCGCCGCCTTCGCGGCAAATGCTGATCCGGCTTTGCGAGGACGGAACGCTCGAAACCGCCGGCGACCGGCCGACGCCAATGGGCTGGCTGGTGTTTGAAGATTCGTTCCTGATGTGGCTGCGAAGATTGGACAATGCGGGAGAAGTCGAATGAAGAAAAGGCGTCTGGCTCCCCGCCTTTCAAAGGAGGGGTGGCAACCGCTTCAGCTGACGGGGTGGTTCTCAGTGCATTGCGGAATGCAGATCTGGGATCGCGAATTGCTCTTGCCGTTCGTTGATCGGCATTTTGCGTTCCGCATTTTGCGATCAAAAAAGACATCCCTGTCTGCCCGCAAAAGTCACGGGCATCCACCCATCTATTTCATTCCTATCGTGCGTATCATTCGCATCGTTCGGATCAGGATTCACGGTTACAGTTCGCACGGCTAAGCTCGAAGCCGTATGGACGAAACTAACAACATACAAACCATAACAGCGGAGCCGGAAGACACGGTTCTATCGACTACAAATACACCTGACCCCGAGATCGAAAGACTTCGGGCCGAGAATGTTGAACTTAGAACCGCGGTGCGGTTGCGCGACGCGCGTGAGCGGATGGCCGACCTGCTGCGTGCGGCGGATGCTCACTCGCCCGAACTGCTTCTCGATTCTGTAAAGGCCGACCTTCAGTTTTCCGACGATGGCGAGCTCCAGAACGCGGCGGCGTTGGTCGAACGAATGAAGCGCCGTTTCCCGGAGCAATTCGGAAAACGGCAGCCCGCGGCGTCGATCGACGGCGGAGCGGGAACGGGTTCACCTACGCAGATGATCTCTGCTGAATCACTGGCGCGAATGACACCAGCTCAGATACAGAAACTAGACTGGGCCGAAGTCCGCCGCATTCTCAGTTCATAGACATGACGCGTCCGACGCGCCATCCCCAAACCCATTCAGTTCATTAACCACAGCTAGCGTCTGAAGACGCCACTTCTGAACAAAAAATATGTCACTAACATTTATACCCACAGTTTGGGCGGCACGGCTGCTCACGGCATTGGAAAAGTCACTGGTTTACGGCCAGGCGAATGTTGCAAATCGCGATTACGAGGGCGACATTCGGCAGGCCGGGAATACGGTCAAGATAGCCTCGATCGGCGATGTCACGATCGGCGACTATACCAAGAATTCCGACATCGATGAACCGGAAACGCTGGCAGACAGCGACCTGTCGCTTGTCATCGACCAGTCGAAATACTTCAACTTTTACGTTGACAGCATCGACCGCGCACAGCAGAACGTGAATGTCCTGGATGAGGCGATGAAACGGGCCGCGTGGAAGCTGCGCGAGACGGCGGACACTTATCTATCGGGCGTGATGGACGCGGCTGTTCCGGCGGGGAACAAGATCGGTTCCGTCACCACGCCGAAGGTGCCGACCAAGGACGACGCCTACGAATATCTGGTAGATCTCGGCGTTCTTCTTGATGAATCCGATACGCCGATCGACGGACGGTTCGTCGTCGTTCCGGCGTGGTTTCATGGGCTTTTGCTCAAGGACGAGCGGTTCATCAAAGCGGGTACGACACGATCGGACAGGACGCTTTCAAACGGGGAAGTCGGCGAGGCCGCGGGCTTCTCAATCCTGAAATCGAACAACGTTCCGAATACCACCGGTACGAAATACAAGATCATCGCCGGCCATCGTATCGCGACCGCCTATGTTGAACAGGTACTTGACGTGCAAACGTTCAAGCCGGAAAAGAGGTTTGGCGACGCGGTGAAAGGCTTGCATGTTTACGGTGCAAAGGCGGTCCGCCCGACAGCGCTGGCCGAATTGATCGCGAACAAAGTGTAATTCACTACGACAGGCTGTCAGCCTGTCACACTTGCCCGGCAGCCAATTGGAGCTGTCGGGCCTTTTTGACAGAAAACCGATCTTATGGAAACACCAATTGAAAAACTTAAAAAACTGACTGCATGGGACACAGAACCCACATTGTCCGGGGCTGAACTGGACGAACTCCTGGCCGGAACATCGCTCGAGGACAAGGATGGACGGGCACCTGCCGACGCATTATGGACGCCGACATACGACGTCAATGCAGCGGCCGCTACTGGCTGGCTGATAAAGGCCGGCCGGGCCTCAAGCACGACCGAAACCGAACCGGATTCATTCTACGTAACGTCAAAGGTCTTTGATAACTGCTGCAAAATGGCAGCGCTTTACCGCGCGAAGGGAGCGGTGGTAATTAGTGTCGCGGAACAGCACGAGTAGAAGATCTCAGCAATAAAAATATGGCAGAAGCTCGCGGTGTTAGTATGGGTGCAATGCTCGGCGGAGCCTATTCACTAGGCTCTGTTACCACACGGCCTGGACATGACGCCGGGCAACAAACTGAAGTTTGTTGGACACGCGGGCTTCTCCAAATCATAGCCAAGGCTTTCCCTGACATTGGGATGCATCTATTTGAGGATCAAACGTTTTCATCAACTCTTTTGCCTTTGATCTTGAGAAACTAAAGCTTCTCAAGTCGTCTGACAGTTCGTTTTCGCTGCGTCGCCTGAGTTCGTAGTCGATCCAGCATTTGTCCTCCATGCTCATCGAATCGATCGATTCGATCAGGGCTGGCACGGCGTCATCGCTCAGTTCGGTGACATTATAATAGGCGTCAAATTCGCGGCCCTGTTTCATCAGGCCAATATTTGTCCGGGCGATGAAATCATCAGGGTTCAGTACGTGGACGCCGGCAAGGACGAACAATGCTGACCACAATGCTCCCCACGCAAAATATTGTCGTGCACCGCGAA
>JADLDC010000072.1 GCA_020846885.1 Acidobacteriota bacterium
CCGCTGGAGTTTGCTATTCCATAAATCCTTTTTCCTGTTATACTAATCCTGAAAATGCAACTTCCGACAGTTTTTGGTCGTAGGGGATTTGGCGAAAGTTCTTTATTGACACTTTTTTAGGAGCGGATAGATAAAAATGGGATTGTGGGCGAGATTGACTCGAGTGTTCAGGGCCAGCACGGGCGCGGCGTTGGACAAGATAGAGAACCCCGAACTGGTGCTGCAGCAAACCATCCGGGACATGCGTGATCGCGTGCCGGAGCTGAATAATTCGGTGGCACAGGTGATGGCGACCGAACGGCTGCTGCAGAAGAATAACGAAAACCTGGAGAAGCAGGTGGTCGAGCTTGATTCAAAGATCAAAGCTTCGGTAAAGATGGGCCGTGACGATATCGCGACGGCATACATCGGCCAGCTTCAGCAAGCCCAGCTCGATCTTGAACGAACCGGTGCTCAGCTCGAACACGCGTCTCTTGCGTCGAAGCAAGCGCTCAAAGCACGGGACAACTACGTCCTGAACATGAAAAAGCGCACCGCCGAGGCGATGCAGCTTATCTCCGCCGCCAAGCAGGCCAAGCTGCAGGAGCAGTTGGCGCAGACGATGGAGACATTCAACATCGGCGATGACGCATCGACCTTCAACGAGATGCGCGAGAAGATCGACCGCCGCGTTGCCGCCGCCGAGGCGAAACTGCAGCTTGGCTCAAGTTCGGTTGACGCCCAGATGCAGGACATTGAACGCGAGGCGATGGACATTCAGCTTCAGGACAAACTGCTTGAATACAAATCGCAGATGGGATTGCTCGGAGCGGGATCTTCACCGTCAAGCAAGCAGATCGGGGTTGGCTCAGAAGCACCGAAGGACGAGCATGTTCTGGACGAGGTCATCGTTAACGAGATCAACGAAGCCAAGCAATCGAACTAAAGGAAATTGCATCGAATTACTCAGGAGTTGAGCATTCAGCAGGTTTATGGCGGATCTCGCAAAATATCAGCAGCAGTTAACAAAATTCCAGTCAAGCTACCTGAAAGAGGCCGTTAAGGAGCCGTTCAATTTTTGGGGACTGGCCGGGTTTGCGGTTGCGGCAGCCTATACCGGAAGCGTCATTCCGCTGCTGATCGCGCTGTTATTTGAGGCTGCGTACGTGCTGACGCTGCCCAATCTTCCGATGTACCGGCACCTTGTTCAGAGACGCGAAAAAGAACGATTGTTCCTTGCCGCCCGAAGCGCCCGTGAAAAATTGATCAAGACCTTTACGCCGCGCGAACGCGAGGCCGTCGAATATCTTCGATGGCTAAAGGAAAAGATCCAGGACAACTATAAGAAGTTTACGGGTGCGGGAGCACTTCCGAGCAATCTTGTTACACTCGATCAGCGTTGGGAAGATTTCGTTGACCTGCTCGACGTGTACCGCCGCCGCAAGCAGCATCTTAAATCGATCAATCGCCAGTCTGTTCATAATCAGCTTTCACAGGCATATCGTGCCGCCGAAAGCGCTCCGGACGAAAAGACCCGCCGCATCCAGCAGACGAACGTTGAGATCTTAAAACGCCGTGTCGCCTCATTTGACGAAATAGAACGCAGCGTCAAACTGGTTGAAGGCCAGCTTCAGTCGATCGAGAACTTCTTCAGCTACCTCAATGACGAGATAGTGACAATGTCCACGCCGGAGAAATTCTCGCTGCTCGATTTTGAACAGCTCTCCGATTCGATCGCGATGACCAAACAAATGCTAGACGCGACCGCCGATTCGATCGGCCAACTCGACGCATACAACCGTCAGATGGGCAATTACGAGCTCTTGCCGGAAGCAAACAGATAACCACCCGGAACAGCCAGCGCTCAGCCGTTTCTCAATATAGAGGCTCAACGCCACTCAAAACCAATCCTCTTTCGTGGGCTTCGCTTCTTTTTTCGTGCTGTTCGTGGTGGCGAAAACGGGAACTAACCACGAAACTCACGAAATGAAGACGCGAAGGCCGCGAAAAGGATGCCGCTCACTGTTGTCCGGCTGAATCGTTCGCGGAGAAGCGGGCTTGGGCCTGGGCCGCCCCCGACCGTGAGAGATTTGTATCCGCTCTCCCATCCTGTTTCGTGCGTTTCGTGGTCAAGGTTCCGCTTTCTCCGCCCCAGATCAGCACGAAAACACGCGATCCACACATAATTCTTGCCACAATTCGGAAAATTCAGGTCACAATTCGACAAATTTAGGTCACAATTCGGAAAATTCTAGCGACAATTCGGATAATTCTAACGACAATTCGGATAATTCTAGCAACAATTCGGATAATTTAAGCTCCGATCTGAAATAATTCTTGTCTCGCGCGGACGAATTCTCACCGCGCGGAATGATCATGCATCTGTGGGAGATGGATTTCGGCGGTTGACGATTGGTTTCAATTAGAGTAAATCTATCGACACTTACATTTCGCCGAATTTCGGCCTGCATCTACCACGAATCAGAAAACGCATTTTAGGGAGGATCTCCTATGGCATCGCTCCGTTCCGGCTTGGCCGAAAAGCGCACGACGCTTTCTGTTCGAGCGGGTGTATTCGCCGCCGTCGTTCTGATCACACTTGGCATTTTTGCCGCAAACAACTGGTTTCCGCGGACCGATGCGTTCACCGGCAAGCGATACGGATGGTTCGGCTCTGAAACCGCGGCGGCTGTTCCGCCTTTGCCGACGCCGCAGCTTAGCCGTGAATATCTTTATGCCGGATCGCGGCTTCTTGCGGTCGAAGACGCAAACGCAGCGGCCGCACCGCCGGCCGACCTCGCCGTTTGGCGGCCGAGCACCGGCGTTTGGTATGTTCGCATAAACGGCTATCAGTGGATCTCGCAAACCTGGGGCCAGCAGGACGATCGGCCCGTTCCGGGCGATTATGACGGCGACGGCACCACCGATTTCTCCATCTGGCGGCCATCGAATTTTACCTGGTACGTCATCCACAGCAGCACGGGAGCGTTTTACAGTTACCAGTTCGGCGGAGCGTCAGACCTGATGGCCGCGGCGGATTATGACGGCGATGGAATGACGGATGAGGCCGTATTTCGCCCGACGGACGGAACATGGTATATCAGCGCGAGCATGGCGGGATATTACCTCGATACATCCATCTTTGACATCGGGGATCTGCCCGCTCCGGCCGATTACGACGGCGACGGCAAGGCCGATCTCGGTGTCTTTCGCCCCTCGGAACGCAAGTTCTACTCAAAAAATAGTTCCAACGGCGCCACCGTCGAGATCGCTCCAAATTTCAACCCAAACGGCCCGTCCTGGCAGCCCGTCAGTGCCGATTACGACGGCGACGGCAAGGCCGACTACGCCGTGTACAACGCAAACAGCGGCACGTGGTACATCCGCTCAAGCATCACCGGCACTTTCCCCGCATCGCCCGTCCAATGGGGCCAATCCGGCGACATCCCCGTCCCAAACGATTACGACGCCGACGCAAAAGTGGACTACGCCACCTGGCGCCCCGCAACCGGCACCTGGTACATCGTCCAATCCGCCACCAACTACTCCCAACGCCAAACCCAATGGGGCCAATCAGGAGATATCCCAGTCCCCGCGTTTTTTAGGAGGTAAATGATGAGAGTCAGTATCGGTTGGATCGGATCTTTAGATACCAGAGAATACCTGAGAATAGCTGAAAGGAACATCATGAATTTTACGTTTCAAACTCCTGCATGGATTCGCCAATCGCATCCGGTCATCATCGCCGTAGCGATGTCCCTGCTGCTTCTTCCTCTTATACTTGCGGGCCAAACGACGCGAGACTCCGACCATAAGGCGGATCACAATATGAAGTCGCTCGCACGGGTAAACCCGGCAACGCTGGCAATGGAGTTTTCAATTCCTCTGGCCGGTTATCCCGGTCGGAGCGGTAATTCACAGTCGGTTTCGTTCAATTATTCTTCGAAGGTGTGGACGATCCGCCAGACGGATTTTCGGGGTAGGTTGATTAGTGGTGAAGGAACACAAGCACGCCCTTGGGAATACACATTCATTACATCCGTAACGCCTTTGTTCGGTGAGCGGACTTTGGCCGGCTGGACAAGTTCTCTCGGCCCGGTTTCGATCGTCCCGGAAATTGAGAGCTTTACCGCTGACGGCTCAGATATGCATAGGCCACAGAATGAAACGGCCTGTACGTTAATCGAGGAACTTTGGATCAATAACGATCCTGCTTGCCCGTTCGGAAGGCACATAATGGTTCATAGATGTGTGCCAGAGCAAGACGGAGCCGAGCCGCTCGAAGTCACCTACAACACATGCTACACCGGCCCGCAAACCCCATCGGGACCCGAACCGACGCCATCACCTTTTCCCGTCCCTGATTACAAGGTCAAGCGCATTCGTTTACAGTTGCCGGATGGATCGACACGTGAATTCAGAAAAGATGACAAAGTTTATGACTGCAATGTCGAGAGCTGTATGGCCGATGAGGGCACTTATCTTTCGGTTGACGGGACCGGGCTGCGGCTTGTTGTGGGAACCTCCGCAAATCCCTTTGGGCAAAGCACTCTATTTATGCCAGACGGAAGCCGTTATGAGTTCCCGACCGCGTACTATGACGATGAGCCTCAGCATTTCGTTGATAAATATGGTAATCGGTCCGATTATAACCCATTGACAAGATCCTGGACGGACACGGCCGGAAGGTCGATCACGGATCCTTTGCCTACCGAAATTACCGGTCCGACGCCGGGCCCGACGTTTCAACTTCCATCGGTCAACGGACAAAGCGCTCAATATGCACAAGACTGGAAACTCCTGAAACCCGAAGACTGCGTCAATGGCGACGAACCAAGCTGTGCCGAAAGCGCGTTGGAGAATCCGGCTGATGCTCTATATAGCCTGGGCAATGACACATGTGAAAATAGAAACGTGGATCATCCGACGCCGGCATCCAGATTGTTCATCGCTGACCCAACTTATACGGAACAGGTAATTACCCAATCGAACCCGCAACGGTGGTACGAAAACACATATAAGTTCAGGATTTGCGGCGTTCTTTTCAATCCCGTAGTGCTGCATTCCTTAACCCTCCCAAACGGAACAAAGTATAGGTTCAAATACAACCGATATGGCGAGATCACAAAGATAATTTATCCCACCGGCGCGTATGAAAGGTTTCAATACGATCAGGTTCCTCCGCTGACCTCCTTGGATGGGCCGTATGACCAGGCAAATCGCGGAGTAATAAAGCGATGGGTGAGTGAAGACGGCGTTTCCGAAGCTCAGGAATGGAATTACGAGGCCAACTTTAACACCGCGGGCCTTCGAAATGTGATAACTGCGCCGGACGGCTCTCGGACAGAAACGGAATATAGCGGCGCGATGTCGTTGTTCGGATTTGAAAATCCCCTCACCGGGAAGATCTTGGACGAAAGGGTATATTCGAAGCCTTCCATATGGGGAAACCCAGCGAGCGCTGAACTGCTAAAGCGGACGATCAATGAATACGTTGTTGCACCGCCCAGGCCCGGTGGTGTTAGTCAGGGCGTTCGGGACGCGAGAACCAAGCGGAGTGTCACGTTCATATTCGAACCGGGATCGACAAAGGCGCTCGCCACACTTAGCGTCACAGAATACGACGAAACAGGCAGCGCCGACCCGGAGTTCTTCTCGCATCTTAATGTGAAAAGGCAAAAAGGTTATCATTTCGTGCAGGTTGACCGAAGCGTAGCGGAGGACAACGCCCTTTCGTGGCCGACAATAGAAAGCTGGTTCACCGCCGACAAGCTGGCATCTATCGCCGACACAGATTATCTTTATGACGCGAATTATAAATCTGTCGGAATTCTCGGTTTGCCTAGGGAGTCGCGTGTTATGAATCCGGCCGATCCCGATGGGCCGCCTTTGGCAAGGACAGAGACGGTTTATGACAATCAGCTTCCAGCGGCTTCGACCAATTATCCTGGTTCGTACATTGTCGAGAACTACGGGATTGGAATTGAGCTTAATTGCGGTGATCCTCAGACGCCTAAGATTTGCTGGCAGAATCCGCAGAACAGCAGATTCGGGCGGCCGACCACTTCGAGAGTTTGGAATGCCGAGAGCGGCACTTGGATTGAAACGCACACCCGGTACGATATTTTTGGAAATGCTATTGCCGGGCGCGATCCGGTTGGGAACGAAACGACGACGGAATTTTCTGCCGCGTACAAATATGCGTTTCCGACGAAGGTTTCGGCACCGGCTCCGGATCCGACTAATACTACGGGGACGGATCAGACGTCGACGATTGAGACGACGTATGACCTTTCGACCGGTCTGCCGTTGACGGTGAAGGACGATTTTGGGCAGATAACGCGGACGGAGTATGACGGGATGCTGCGCCCTGTGCGGGTGTTTGGCGAGAACTTTGCCGCGCCCGAATCGCAGACGATTTACGGCGTGCCGGATGCGAACGGGCAGCTTCCTCCCGAACAGCGGTTTGTGAAGGTTCGCAAACAGATCGACGCGAGTAATTGGGATGACGCGACGACGTGGTTTGACGGGCTGGGGCGGACGGTGAAGACGCAGGCGAAGGATTCGCAGGGTGATGTGTTTGTCGAGAGCAAGTATGACTCGATGGGACGCGTCGAGCGGGTGACGAATCCTTACCGGTTGGGCGATACGGTTTATTGGTCAAAGACTCGGTACGACGCGATGGGCCGTGCGGTGGAGAGTTATGCACCGGCGGAGTTAGCGAATCTTGCAAACGCACAGAGCCTCGGGGTGACTTCGTTTGATATCTCGACGGTGCCGAATTTTATCGGAACGGTTGTTACGACGACGGACGCTTCGGGGCGGAAGGGGCGTTCGATCACGAATGCGCTTGGGCAATTGATCCGCGTCGATGAACCAACCGGAGTAAGCACGAATGCGGAGACCGATCTCGGGACGCTTGCCGCTCCGAACCAGCCGACGTCATACAAATACGACGCCTACGGCAAGATGGTCGAGGTCACGCAAGGTGAGCAGAAACGCTGGTTTAAATACGATTCGCTTGGGCGATTGCTCCGCGTCCGCCAGCCTGAGCAGGAAGTGAATACTGCGTTGAATCTGGCCGATCCGTATAACACTTCGGGACAATGGACTGCCGGGTTCAGTTATGACATTCTCGGAAATGTTCTGACCGCGACCGATGCAAACGGCACCACGATCACAAACACCTACGACCGTGCGAATCGTGTTAAAACGCGTACTTATTCGAACGAACCGGCGGGCATTTCGACTCCGGCGGTCAGTTTCTTCTACGACGGCAAGGGCCTAAATGCGCCACAAAGCCCGAACTATGCCAAGGGCAAGCTGACGAAAGTTTCATCGAGCGTCTCCGCCACGGAGTATCAATTGTTCGACAATTTCGGACGGCTTACGCAATCGTCGCAGATCACGGACGGCCAGACCTACACGTCGGGCTACCAATATAACCTCAGCGGAGCACTCGTTCAGGAAACATATCCGAGCGGACGCGTTGTGAAGAACGAATTCGAACCGGACGGCGATCTGATGCGGATCTTCGGAAAGGCCACCCCATCGGCGACGGAGCGAAGCTACGCTAATAGTTTCAGCTACACGCCTGACGGAAGGATCGAGAGATTGAAGCTTGGGAATGGCCTTTGGGAACGGGCCGCATTTAACAGCCGACTGCAGGTGACCGAATTGAATCTTGGCTGGGGATTGAACGGCGATCTGTGGAAGCTCGGCTATCAATATGGCGAGATCGACGCAAACGGCAATGTTGATTCGGCTAAGAATACAGGCAATGTTGCCCGTCAAACCTTGAACTTCAGCGGCCTTACAAATCCGTTTGTCCAATCCTACAAGTACGACTCGCTTTATCGAATTACGGAAGCAAAAGAAACGGCCAACGGGCAGCAGACCTGGATTCAGAACTGGAATTATGACCGTTACGGAAACCGGACTTTCTTCTCGCAGAATATCGGCGGCCAGCAGATGGCGGTTAATAATCTTACCTTCCCGACCATCGATCCCGCATCTAACCGCTTTCAAACAAACCCGGATCAAGGGTACGACTACGATAAAAACGGTAATCTGACAGAAGACCCGACTAACGCCGGGAGGACTTTCGTTTTCAACGGCGACAACAAACAAACGGAAGTGCGGGACGCAACCGGAGTCCCGATTGGCCAGTATTTCTACGACGGCGAAGGCCGCAGGGTCAAGAAAGTAGCCGGTTCGGAAACAACTGTTTTCGTTTACTCGAACGGCAAGCTGATCGCTGAGTATTCAACCGCAACCCCGCCGCAGAATCCGACGACGAACTGGACGGTTACGGATCAGCTCGGCTCGCCGCGAGTGCTTGTCAATTCAATGGGCGATGTCGTTTCCCGTCGTGACTTCATGCCGTTTGGCGAAGAACTCTACGCCGACACGCAAAACCGCACCGTGGCCCGCAAATATTCGCTGACCGGCCAGGATTCCGTCAGAAAACGCTTCACCGGCTACGAGAAAGATGCCGAAACCGGCCTCGACTTCGCCGAAGCGCGCTACTACAACAACCAACACGCCCGCTTCACCGCCGTCGATCCGCTGCTGGCGTCGGGGAAATCGGCGGATCCGCAGACGTTTAATCGATACGTCTATGTGTTGAACAACCCTCTCGTGCTGATTGACCCCGACGGGCTGCAGGTCGCGACTGCGACCGGCAAGGTCTACCAAAGAGGCAGGGAGTACGCAATATTCAGGGGCAGGCCGGCGGGCGGCTACACCCCGGTCAAAAGAACAATCCACGGAACGACCACGATTAACGGCGCGCAACACCATTTCACTGTCAGACCCGGCGGTTGGGTGGTGGGCGACCGGGTGGACGGTGCGACGTTCACGGCTGCGTCTCCGGCAGCGGCTCGGACCCGATCCGACCTATCGGCCCTAGGAGTGGCCGTTACTCAAAATGTCAAGTCCGAGATCACTGGGATTCTCAAGGGAATCCCCAATGCTCCTTCGGTTTTGCTCAATAGTCTTACGGGCGGGGCTACTCAGCAATCGTTCCTCGGAAATTTTATTTTCGGGGGCTCCAACCCGTTCGAAGTGCCGTTGGTTTTTTCGTACAATGACGCAAGGGAGGCTAGCGCCGGGTCCGCGAGCAGCTTCGGCACGCTCGCTGGCGCAGGCGCCGCTACCGGAACGATATTTGGTGGTTCATCAACGCTTTCGGTCGTTCCGGAGGTCACCAGTGTGTCGTCGAGGTCCGCTTCTTCTACTGCCTTCGCGGAGACGGGTTCGTACCTTCACCGGTTTGAAAGTGGAAAGTTTTACGCCGGTAAAGGTGCCGAAACCCGAATGAGACAAACGGGAAATTTTTACTCTAAAACTTACGATGACCCCCTTGTGAGCAGCGAGCATTTTCGGGCTACGTCGAATCGAGCCGCGTTTATGGACGAACACAAAATCATGATGGAGAATGGTGGTCCGCTGTCCGTAAACCCGGCATCACCAACATACAACAAGATTCTCTCACCTGGTTGCAAGTTTTTCTGTCCCTAGCACAAGGGGGTCAATTTGGATGAATTATGATCGAAACAACATCGGAAGGGCACAGAATACTGATCGGAAGTGATGGTTCGAGACAATTCATGATTGATTCAGATAGAATCGATGCGTGTATTGAATATATTGAGCGGCATGATATGCGGACCATTGGAATCAACAGCTTTCTCGGCTACAAAAAAGCCGAAATTAACTTTTTGTCTGAGATAGCTGATTTTGTTGAGGGGATAATAGTATCTGACTACTTCTCGGATATGTCAGTTTTGAACGACCTATACAAACTCAAAACCCTTGGATTTCGTGATAACAAAAAATCGGTAATCAATTTGTCGAATTTTCCCGATCTTTCTACTTTGGCTTGTGAGTATTCCAAGCGATTACTCTCTCTTGAGAGTTGCGAGCAACTGCGCGACCTAACATTAACTAACTTTAAACCTCAGAACAATACTCTAGAGGAGGTTCCAAGACTGTCGTCGCTAAAGAGGCTCAGCTTGTTTGTAACGAATATCAATTCTCTTGTTGGCATTGGGAAATTTCCGCAGATAACAGAATTAACGATTTTTAGGGCAAACAAGCTAAAGGATATTTCTGCCCTTAAGGATGTCAGTAGAACTCTGACCAACCTCGAATTTGATGCGTGCAAACGAATTGAAAACTACTATGTTCTAGGCGATCTAAGAATCTTAGAACGGCTGATCATTGGCGCTTCGGCCCCCATTTCTTCTCTCTCGTTCGTGAGATTACTCCCGCGACTCGATTTCCTCAGTTTTGTTGGAACAAATGTCGTCGATGGTGATCTTTCCCTTATAACAGGAATAGGCTACGTAGGCTTCGAAAATAGGCGCCATTATTCTCATACATTTGAGGAAATTGCTAACTTCCGAAATCGGTAGGCTGGTGCTCCGAGCAATTTAGGTGGTTCTCGCACGCGGTATCGGGTGGCATCAGCCAAATGCGGCTCGGCAACGGCAAATGGGAAACGGCGAAGTTCGACAATCGCTTGCAGGTGACGGAACTTGGGCTCGGGGCATCGGCGACGAATGCGGGGTTGTGGAAGGTGAATTATGATTATGGCGAGTTGAACATGGACGGGACCGTCAACGCCGCGAAGAACACCGGAAACATTGCCCGGCAAACGTAGACGATTCCGGGAACGAGCTTTGTTCAAAGTTACGAGTATGACTCGCTCTACCGATTGACGCACGCAAAAGAAACCACAGGAGCAAACCAGAACTGGATACAGACTTGGAACTATGATCGATACGGCAATTCCACATTTATGTCGCAGGACGTGAACGGGGCCGTGATGAACACGACGCCTTCCATCAGCTAGAACACGAACCGGTCCACGAACACGGAGTTCGGGTATGACAAGAACGGGAATGTCATAACAGGCAAGGACCCGATAACGACTCTTCTGCGGCAGTTTGTCTTTAACGGCGACAACAAACAGATCGAGATAACGAGCAATGGAACCAATGTCGGGCGGTATCTTTATGACGGCGAAGGAAAGCGTGTCAAGAAGATCGTCGGCAACGAGACGATCGTTTCAGTTTTGCGTCGGAATCGACGAACGAATAAATGAAGCGAGTGAGAAAAGGGAGAAAATCAATCCCATCGATCTAGTAAATTGATTGCTTTTCTAAACTTCTTTAGGAAATAAAAAATAGTTAGAAAATGCGCGATTGCGCTTGACAGCTTTTCGAGGCTGTCTTTTTTTACGCGCTGGCCCTGTAAACCTCCCCCGGTCAACTCCCTAATTCCGTTTTCGGCAAGCCTGCCTTTCCGCGGCCCGCGGTCGGGGTCCTTGATAGCGCCCGCTGTATTTAATAGAATTGTTGATTTCAGTGGAAAGGGCGGAATTTGGTAGGACGTTAACAAACATTACTTTAAGGAAGCATTAAATATATGAAACGAGTAGGCATCATCGCGGGACGAGAGATCACGTTCCCCGAATCAATTATCAATAGCATAAATGAAAGAGGCAGCGGCGAGGTCGTTGCGGAAATGGCGACATTCGGCGGCATCCGATTGGACGAGCCGAAACGCTACGACATTATCATCGACCGCATCTCGCACGAGGTCCCGTATTATCGCGCAACGCTAAAGCGGATGACCCTGGAAGGCACGTATATCATCAACAACCCGTTCTGGTGGTCGGCTGATGATAAATTCTTTAATTTCAGCCTTGCGGCGAAGCTCGGTGTCGCTATTCCTAAAACGGTCCTTCTGCCGCAGGAGAAGTATATCGATTCGATCGCGCCGGAAAGCCTCAGAAACCTCGAGTTTCCGCTGGATTGGGAAGGAGTTGTTAATTACGTTGGGTTCCCCGCGTTCCTGAAACCGTTTGACGGCGGCGGCTGGAAGAACGTATCGAAGGTCAACTCGCTCGAAGAGCTTTGGTCCGAATACAACACCACCGGAACCCTGTGCATGACGCTGCAGGAAGGCATCGAGTACGACCAGTTCGTCCGATGCTACTGTGTCGGGCAGGAGAAGGTATTGATCATGCCGTATGATCCGTCAAAACCTTATCTTTCAGGCATGCAGTATGTAAATGTTGATAATTACCTGTCGCCGGAACTGCACGCCCGTGTTGAGAAGGACGTTATCACGATCTGCAAGGCCCTTGGCTATGATCTGAACACGGTCGAGTTCGCGATAAAGGACGGAATTCCGTATGCGATAGATTTTATGAATCCGGCACCCGATGCCGAGGTTGCTTCGGTCGGCCAGTCCAATCACGACTGGATCGTCAGCGCAATGACCGAGTTCATTTTCAAGAAGCTGAAAACGGCGACCGAACCGCCGCAGTACACCTGGTCGGCCATGCTAAATCCGGCGCCGGCAAAGGCAGTCAAAAAGGCCGCGGCCCCCAAAACCGCGAAGGCAAAACCCGCTGCGGAGAAAAAGGTCCAGTCCAAAAAGGCCTCCAGTTGATCTGGCCCGCCTCTTGTCGGAACCGGGAGCGGTAGCGACTGGGCGCCCTTCCGTTAGTTCAAAAGGCCTGATATTCGCAAAAATATCGGGCCTTTAATTATTCGACAAGAAACCGGTCGCTACCGCTCGCGGTTATGACAAGAGGCGCTATCGCTTCCGGTTCTGACTAGTCGTCAGCTAAAAGCTCTGGTGCGATCCGCGGGGAGAAGACCCGATGGGCGAGCAGGGTTACGACCCAGAGCACGATCATTCCGCCGGACAGTATCCAGCCTGCGTATGTGACGGCCGGGTCGCCCAGATAGATCCCGAGTCCAATAAATGGAAATCCCGCAAGACAAAGGCGAAACGCCCTTCCGCGCCAGCGGTCAACGGTATCAAGCAGATTTACCCGTCCGAGTTCCATTTCCAGATACTCATCGTCGCTGTTAAGCCGCGAGAAATATTCAGCTTCGCCCCGGCTCCAGCGCCTTGCTCCGCGAGATTCCGCCAGGCGCTCTGCTGCACCAAAATTGTGGACAACGTGTGCAAGCTTTCCATCGCGGAGTGCGATCTCTGCCATTCCGCGGATCGAGCGAAATTGTTCACCGACCGCATCCGCCGCCTTACGAAAGGCTGAGCGTGCCCGCTGCCACTCGCCAAGCTGAAAATACCCTTCGCCGAGCCTGGCCAAAAGCTGCCCGTCCTTGCCGGCTCGGCGTTCGGCTAGCCGCATCATGGCGGCGGCCCGTCTCTCAAGCCGTACATCACGTTCGCTCTCGGCAAAAGAATGAATGCAGCGGGCAAAATCAAACAAAAGCCACGGATCTTCGGGGCTGATGCTGGCGGCCCTGCGGAACGACTCCAGGGCTTGCAGGAGCGAGCCTGAAAAGCGCAGTTCGTTGCCTAACCGCCTAAGCCCTGCCGCCTTTGCGTCCGACGCTGCCGGCGGACGGCTGGCCGCATATTTCCCTTTTCGTTTCAGCGAGTTACGGAAAATATTTCCCAAAACGTCGGCAGACGGTATCTCAGACTGTTTCGCACGGTCTCGGGTGATCTTTGGCTCACTTAGATAATCCCGCAGCTCGATCGAGCCCGCATCCAATACTTCTTCGGGCAACGCCTGAAACAACGCTTGGGCCAGACGTCGGTAGCCGCCTCCGCCTGAAGCTAACGAAAACTCCAGTCCATTGCCCCGAACCGAGGTGCGATATCTAAAATATACGCGGCCTCCCCGCTTCATCGCCGGCAGGATCGCCGTTTCAACCTGTTCGATGTCTTTCAACCCGATCCAAAACCTTCGGCCGAGGAGATAGGCGGAAGCCCGCGGAAACAAGCCTGAACGCAGCAGACGTTTTCCGTCAAAAACGATCCGGTCCGTCAACGCACAGCCCGGCAGAATGATCCAACTCAAAACGAAGATCAGGACAGCGGCCAGTTCGGACTCAAGGTACGCGGCAAGAGCGCAAAAAAAGGAGCCCACGAACATGGCGGCCAAATAGCCGCCAGCCGGGCCCCTCGCTGATAATCTGTCATACGAACGCCGCCGATGCATTTGCTTATCTTTGACTTCTTGCAGCATCCGTAGATCGTCTAAAGCCCAAGATCGGGCGGAGCGGGTTCAGGTATCTCTTTCGCCTTCTCAGGGTCGAGTTCCTTCAGTTTGTCCTTTGCCGACTGGGCAGCGGGGCTCAA
>JADLDC010000073.1 GCA_020846885.1 Acidobacteriota bacterium
AGATCGCATTTGCATACGCGCAGAATATCTGGATCGTTCCGCGCACCGGTGGAGTTGCGCGCCGCGTAACAAGTTTCCAGGGGCAGTCGGCGAATCCGCATTTTTCACCGGATGGCAAATGGATCGCATTCAGCGGTGAATACGCCGGCAATATGGATGTGTACGTCGTTTCATCATCCGGCGGTGAGCCGAGACGTTTGACCTGGCATCCGAGCGGCGATCTCGTCCAGGGCTGGACGCCAGATGGCCGTTCGATCATGTTCGCTTCGTCACGAGCAACTTTGGCCCCGGCGGGTGCCCCGCGATTTTTTACCGTTCCGGCTGACGGCGGTGTTGAGGAGCCGATGCCGCTGCCGCGTGGGTTCCAGGGAAAAATTTCGCCCTCAGGCAGCCACATTGCATATCGGATGAATAACTCGTGGGATGACGAGCGGCGAAATTACCGCGGCGGCCAGAATCGGCCAATCTGGATCGCGGATACAAAGACCTGGGATGTTGTCTCGCCGCCGTGGACCGATTCCAAGGATATCGATCCCGTCTGGGTGGGCGACACGGTGCTTTACATCTCGGACCGTGACGGCGTACAGAACATCTGGGCATACGACACCGGTTCTAAGCGCAACGCGCAATTGACCAGGTTTACCGATCTTGATGTGAAAACGATGGATTCGGGCGCAGGAATTGTGGTATTCGAACAGGCGGGCTACATCCATGAACTCGATCCGAAAAGTGGTAAGTCGAAGCGGGTTGACATTACCGTCTCCGGCGATTTTCCATGGATGATGCCGCGTTGGGAGGATGTATCCAGCCGCATGGCCAACCTCGAGATATCGCCGACGGGCAAACGTGTGCTGGTGGAGGCCCGCGGCGAAATATTTACGATACCGGCCGAAAAAGGCGATGTTCGGAATCTGACCAACAGCAGCTCCGCCGCCGATCGTGACCCGGCGTGGTCACCGGACGGCAAGACGATCGCATATTTCAGCGATCGCTCGGGCGAGTACAAGCTTTACCTGCAGAATGCCGATGGTCTTGTTCCGCCGCGTGAGATCAACATTGCAAACCCGAAACACTATTACACCGTCTCGTGGTCACCGGATTCGAAGAAGATACTTTGTCATGACACAGACCTGAAGGTGTGGGTGATCGACACCTCCAGTGGTGCGATGAAGCAGGTCGGAAGCGATCCGTGGATGGTGCCGCAGAGAACACTTGATCCAACGTGGAGCCCCGATTCGAAATGGGTGGCGTATTCAAGCCATCTGAGGTCTATGTACAAGGCGATCTTTATCGCAAACGCAGAAACGGGTGAAGCGCGGCAGCTGACCGATGGACTGGCCGATGCAAGGTGGCCGGTCTGGGACGCAAACGGGAAGTATCTATGGTTTTTCGCCTCGACTGATTTCGGGCTCAAGTCGCAATGGCTGGATATGACGAACTATCCGTTCCAAGAGAATTTCGGACTTTATCTAGCGGTACTTTCCAAGAATGAACCAAGCCCATTGCTGCCGGAAAGCGACGAAGACAACGGAATTTCGGCCGCTGGCCAAAGCCGCGGCAATCGGCCTGCGGATGGTGCTCCGGCAGAGACTCCCGCTCCGGCAGCAGGCGGTGGACAGCCCTCGCCGTCAGCACCCGCGCGGCGAGGCCCGGTAACGGTCACTATCGACTGGGACGGCCTTGCGAAGCGGATCATCTCGATCCCGGGCGTACCTGAGCGGCAGTATTCCAATCTTCAAGCGGGCTCAGATGGCACGGTGTTCTACCTTCAGCCCGCCGGCAATCAGCAAGGATTTGGCGGCGGCGGTGAATTGATGCGATACAAGCTCAGCGACCGCAGGGCATTGACCTATGTACCAAATGTAAATGCATTCGCCGTCAGTGCGGACGCAAAGAAGCTGGTCTATCGTGCCGGCGGCGGACAAGGCGGCCCCGGTGCCAACCCGTCGGCGCCCGCGTTGTTTGTCATAGATGTCGATGGCCGGACGGCGCCGCCGGCCGGGACGGGAAGGATCAATTACAGCCTCCGAATGCATCTGGACCCCCGTGAGGAATACAAGCAGATATTCAATGAAGGCTGGCGCAACCAGCGGGACTATTTGTATGTCACGAATATGCATGGCGCTGATTGGAACGCCGCAAAACGCATGTACAGCTCTATGCTGCCGTACGCTATGCATCGAGCCGATCTGAACTACTTAATGGATATGATGGGCGCCGAGATCGCGATCGGCCACTCTTACGTTCGCGGCGGCGATATGCCGGATGTTCCGCGCGTAGAGGGCGGCCTTTTAGGTACTGATTTCACGGTCGAGAGCGGACGCTACCGTATCACCCGCATTTACGACAACGAGAACTGGAACCCGGATCTTCGCTCACCGCTGGCAGTGCCGGGCGTGAACGTAAATGTTGGGGATTACATCGTTGCGATCAACGGCATCGAGCTAAAGGCGCCGGACAATATCTATCGACTGCTCGACGGCACCGCGAACAGGCAGACGCGAATTTCGGTGAACGACAAACCATCTATGGACGGTGCCCGTGCATATACGGTCATTCCTGTTGCCAGTGAACAATCGCTTCGCACCCGTGCGTGGGTCGAAAATAATCGGCGGCTTGTCGATCAGCTTTCAGGCGGACAGCTTGCCTATGTCTATGTGCCGAACACCGGCCAGCCTGGCTATACCAGCTTCAACCGGTATTACTTTGCCCAACAGGAGAAGAAGGGAGCGATCATCGACGAGCGGTTCAACGGCGGCGGTTCGGCGGCTGACTATATCATAGATGTGCTGCAGCGAAACTTTGACGGCTACTTTAACAACGTCGCCGGTGACCGTTATCCGTTCACCAGTCCGGCCGCGGGAATTTGGGGGCCCAAGGTGATGATAATAAACGAAATGGCCGGCTCCGGCGGCGACCTGATGCCGTATATGTTCCGATACCGCAAGGTCGGTCCGCTGGTGGGGAAGAGGACGTGGGGAGGACTGGTCCACACCGCTGATACGCCTGGGTTTGTCGACGGCGGATCTATGATCGCTCCGCGCGGCGGATTCTTTACGCGTGACGGAAAATGGGCGGTCGAGAACGAAGGCGTCGGGCCGGACATTGATGTCGAGAACTGGCCGAAAGACGTCATCGCAGGCCGTGACCCGCAGCTTGAACGTGCGGTCCAGGAAGCAATGCGGCTTCTCAAGGAACGGCCGGTCAACAGGCTGGAAAAGGAACCGCCCTCACCAACTTGGGGGACCCGGAAACAGCAATAACGATCAGTGACATGGCAGAAGCCCGCACGAAGTAAGGGCGAAATGGGAAGCCCGCGCAAAGTTGCAGAAGCCCCACGAAGTATGGGCGAGATCGTAGGCCCGCACGAAATTAGGGCGAGATCGCAAACCCCAGCGCATCTCGCCCTTCTATCTGCGTTTCTCCTTCAAGCCCTATGATTCCAACCGATAGTTCGGCGCTTCCTTCGTAATTATCACGTCGTGAACATGTGACTCGCGCAGGCCGGCGGAGGTGATCCGGACAAAGCGTGCGTTCGTTTGCAGTTCAGCGATCGTCCGGCATCCGGTGTAGCCCATACCGGCCCGCAGGCCGCCTACGAGCTGCGTGACCATTTCGGCGACTGTGCCTTTGTAAGCTACGCGGCCTTCGATACCTTCAGGCACGAACTTGGAATCCGCGGTGGTCAGTTCCTGAGCGTATCTATCGCTGGAACCTTTCTTCATCGCGCCGATCGAACCCATTCCACGATACGTTTTGAAATTGCGGCCCTGATACAAAATGACCTCGCCGGGAGCTTCTTCGGTGCCGGCAAAAAGCGAACCGATCATTATCGAGTCGGCACCGGCCGCAATCCCTTTTGCTACATCGCCTGAAAACTTGATTCCGCCATCGGCGATGATCGGCACACCCGAGCCTTTCGCCGCGTTTACCGCCTCTAAGATGGCCATGATCTGCGGTACGCCCGCCCCGGTCACGACCCGCGTTGTGCAGATCGAGCCCGGGCCTATGCCGATCTTGACCGCATCAACACCTGCATTGATCAGCTCTTTCGTTCCCTTTGCGGTTGCGACGTTTCCGGCTACTAGCTGGATCTCGGGATATTTTGCCTTTATTGCCTTTACTGCTTCGATAACGCGGGAGCTGTGTCCGTGTGCCGTATCTATCACGATCGCGTCCACGCGGGCTTCGATCAGGCTTGCTGCCCGTTCGAGAAAATCGCCGGTCGCCCCGATCGCCGCCGCACAGCGCAGCCGGCCGAGGTCATCCTTTGCCGCGTTAGGGAAGTTTATGGCCTTTTGAATATCCTTGACGGTTATCAGGCCTTTCAGGTGTCCGTCTTCATCAACTACCAGCAATTTTTCGATCCGATGTTCCTGGAGCTTTACCTTTGCCTCGTCCAGTGTTGTTCCGACCGGCACTGTGACAAGCGGCTGCGGCGTCATTACCTCAGAAACGGGCGTATCAGTCCTGGTCTCGAACCGAAGATCGCGATTTGTGATTATGCCGGCAAGCAGCCCTTCTTCATCCACCACCGGAACACCGCTGATCTTATAGCGTTCCATAATCGCGAGGGCCTCCGAAACAAGCCGGTCTTTGTTGATCGTCACTGGATCGACGATCATTCCGGACTCGCTGCGTTTTACCTTGTCCACTTCCTCAGCCTGTTCTTCGATCGTAAAGTTCTTGTGGATCACGCCGATCCCGCCCTGTTGGGCGAGGGCGATCGCAAGCGAGGCCTCGGTCACGGTATCCATCGCGGACGAACAAAGTGGTATTCGCAGCTCGATGTCGCGGGTAAATTTTGTTCGTGTATCGACCTCGGAAGGAAGAACTTCCGAATAGTCAGGGACCAGCAAGACGTCGTCAAATGTAAGGCCTTCCTTTATCTCTTCGATCTTCATAACTGAAAATAATTTCTGATAATACAGAAAAGCCCGCGCTTTATTCAGGCGGGCCGCTTAGGGCATTCGATCTTAAATGCAAAGGGCATTATTGCCCGCGTTCGCTCCATAATTCGCCTATTCGTTGCCCGAATTTGCAGGCGGTTTTGCCGCACCTGGTGTCGCGGCGGGCCGGGCCGGCGGCTTGCCGGTCATAGTCGGCGGCGATGCCGGCGTTGTGCTTGAATTGCTCGCCGACGGTTTTGGCGTCTGAGTCCCCGATGGTTTCGCCGATGGCTTTGGCGTCGGTGTCGGCGACGCAGCGGGTGTGCTTGTGGCCGCAGCCGGCTCGGGTTCCTGTCGTTCGGCGACCGGCGCAGGTTCGGCGGCTGCCCCGCCGTAGCTAGCGCTTTGCCAGATCGATGCAAGGTTGTCAGCGTTGATATCTATTTCGATCAAGCCCTTCTTCGGATTAAGCGGCGATTCGGGCAATGCAATAGGCTTTCCATTGATGGACAATTGGGCGGCCTTTGCCAATGACTTTGAATAGCTGAGCGTCAAACGCTCTTTCGGCTCGAAGGTGACCGGTGTATCAGCTGAAACTGTCGGGGTCGTTTTGGTCCCGTCACTCTCGGCGTTGAGCCAAATGTTCGAACCCAGTGATCGAAACTCAACGCGGACATTTCCCATGGTCGGAGCCGAACCCGTTGGGTCGACCTGAACGGGCTGATTCACAACGGTACTGACCGCGTTCCCCGCATTAGGGCCGTTGTTTGCGGCTATCGGAGGTTCGCTTCGTTCGTTCCGGATGTAGTTGACCAGGAATAGGACACCGGCACTCATTAGCCCAAGGATTATAGCGGCAAAGATTATGGTCGGAATGATCGAAGTAGCTGCCCGGTCGTCCGTAAGAACCTCAGGCCGATACGCCTTTACTTCAACCTCATCCTGGGGAGTGCTTTCGGCGACCAGTCGTGCATAGTCCTGAAGTGCTTCCTGCTCCGAAACGCCAACATATTTGGCGTATGAGCGGACAAACCCCTTGTTAAAAATGCCGCCCGGAAGCGTTTTGAAATCATTTCGATCGATTGCTTCGAGGTAAAGCGGTGAAATGCGCGTCTGTTCAGCGACCTCGCTGATCGTGATCCCGCGCTCTTCGCGAGCCGCCCGCAATTTTTCGCCAAGACTCAAAGCCATTGTTTCCGATCGGTACTCTAACGGTGAACGTCGCCCGATTAGGTATTTAATCTTAAAATATAGCCGTCCGCGAGTTTCAAAGTCAATCAAGTATGCGAAAAGGTGGCTTTTCCGTTCAATTTTTGGGTGCGCGGACTGCTTAGATATCCGTTCTCCTGGACTTTGTGCGGATCGTGTCTTGGCGCAAATAGCCCGAACCGCAAAGTTGCGGGTACAAAGACCTCTGGGAAATTGCGCATTCCGGGAGCCGTTCAGGGAACGTTCGCAGGATGGTTGTTTGGCTTCAGAGGCTGTGTGTATTAAAATCTCGGAAGTATCCGGTCAGTTAGGAGAAAATGAATGAGTCTTGAAGCACTCGGAATGGTTGAGACCAAAGGGTTTGTTGCCGCAGTTGAGAGCGCCGACGCGATGGTCAAAGCCGCAAATGTTCAGCTTGTTGGAAAAGAATATATCGGAGCGGGTTACGTAACGATATTTGTTCGAGGCGACGTCGGAGCGGTGAAGGCCGCCACTGACGCGGGTGCGGCGGCGGCGCGAAGGGTAGGGGAACTGATCAGCGTGCACGTTATCCCGCGTCCTCATAACGAAGTCGAACGGGTTATCCCAAAAGGCGGCAAGGTCGGCGTGAGCCCCGACGAAAAGGCACTCGGCGGTTCAGGCGGAAGACAGTTGACCTCCGGCGACGGCGGGTTGACGCGAACTTCGGGCGGCGAAAGCACGAAAACCAAAACCAAATAAAAGCCCTGGTCCTTTCCGCCATTGGACCGGAGATTCCCCTCCGTTGCACCTGATATTGGATGGGCGATAAAGACCTAATCTCTCAGCAGGAAGCCCGCGACGCCGTAGAAGCCGCTCATGGGGCCGCCTCCGCTGTCGCGAAATTCGACCAAGCTCGGATCGACGAGATCTGCGGGGCGATGGCCAGTGCCGCGCTTGCCGACTCGGCCCGGCTAGGAAAGCTTGCGCATGAGGAAACAGGTTTTGGCAACGCGGAAGATAAAAAAGAGAAAAACCGGTTTGCGGCAGAGGATGTTTGGAATTATTTTCGCGGCCTCAGGACAGTTGGGGTTGTTTCCGAAACGGACAGCATTGTTGAGATAGCGTCCCCGCGCGGGGTTGTGGCGGCAATTATCCCATCGACCAATCCAACCTCGACGGCCATTTTCAAAATAATCATCGCGATCAAATCACGGAACACGATCGTTTTGTCTCCGCACCCGTCAGCGGCACGGTGCATTGCTGAAACAGCCCGCGTGATGCGCGAAGCAGGCGTAAAGCACGGGCTTCTGGCGGAAGCGGTGATCTGCCTTGCAAACTCGACCATCGATGGGACCGAGGAGTTGATGCGGCACAAAAAGACGGCGGTGATCCTGGCCACGGGCGGCATCGGACTTGTGCGTGCAGCGTATTCTTCGGGCAAACCCGCCTTCGGCGTCGGTCCCGGCAATGTGCCCGTGTTCATCGAACGAACGGCAAATATTGAAAAGGCGGTCTCGGATATTTTGACTGGTACCTGCTTTGACAACGGGACAATTTGCGCCTCTGAACAATCCGTTGTCGTGGATGGTCCGGTCAGCGATAAGGTTCGCGAACAGTTCAAGGCCCAGGGCGGACATTTTCTGAGTTCATCCGAGGCCGATACGATCGCGAAGATCTTGCTGACTCCACAGCGGACGTTGAACCCTGCCATTGTAGGTAAATCCGCGGATTTTATAGCGAATCTTGCGGGTGTCTCAATACCATCAGGTACTCGCTGTCTGCTGGCCGACTGCGGCGGCGTCGGACGCGATTTCCCATGGTCGATCGAAAAGCTTTCGCCGATGCTCGCGTATTTTGTAGTTGATGGTATCGAAGCGGGAGCCAACCGGTGCGAGGAAGTCTTGAAGTTTGGCGGGATGGGGCATACGGCGGGAATGCATACACAGAGCCGCGATGCCGCGATCCGCTACGCTAACCAGATGCCGGCTTCGCGTGTCGTGATCAACTCGCCGACAACCCATGGAGCTATCGGGCTTTCGACGGACCTGCCGCCTTCAATGACTCTTGGCTGCGGTTCGTGGGGCGGGAATGTGACATCGGACAATGTCTCGCCGATCCATCTGATGGATATTAAGCGCGTTGCGTTCGAAACTAAACCGGTAACGCGGCTTGTATCGGCCTCGGCAAAGGCGGATCGGCCAGCGGTGTCGTCACGGCTAATCCCAAAGCGGGAGCAGATCGCCGCGATCGTGGATAGCTTCTTGACGAAAAAGCTGGCCGAAGTTCCAAAGGAGCAACCTGCCGCCGAGGCGCCGCCCACGGTGGAGACACCCGTAAAAACGGTGATCCACGAGCTTCGGCCGCCATCGGATAACGGTTCAGGACGCGAACCTGTAGATTTTGTCAGCGAGGCCGATGTTCGGTCGGCGGTTGAAAAGGGTGTGAAGATCTACATCACGCCGAAAACGATTCTGACGCCGGCGGCACGCGATCTGGGGGAAGAGAAAGATGTGTTTGCGAAAGCGTGACCGCAGGATAGGGAAGTTTGCGGCTGCTGTGATCGCGGTCTTCTTTTGTGCCGCGATCGTTCCCGCTCAGGAACCGGCGGCAAGCAGCACGCCTGCCGCGTCGATCAGCGTTGGCATCGTCGTCGATAATTCCGGGTCTTTTCGAATGATCTTCGAGAGAGTGGTGAGCGCGACGCATTCGGTCATTGACAGCCTGCGGCCGGACGATGAGGCGTTTCTTGCAACATTCATTGATTCGCCGAAGATCGTTCTGCGGCAGGAGATGACACGCGAAAAGGACGGGCTTAAGGACGCTGCGGACAATATGTTCATTGAGGCCGGCCCAACGGCTATTCTGGATGCCGTAGTCGTGACGGCCAGATATATGGCGGGCCATGCAGTGTCCGACGGTCAGCGGCAGCGTGTACTCGTTTTGATCACTGACGGGGACGAACGAGAAAGCACCGCGTCGCTGGATCAGGCAATTAAGGCGGCAAAGGATGCCAAGGTTCGGATCTTTGTGCTCGGGCTTTACGACGAGAGCTTCTCTAACAAGATCGTCGACAGGCTAGTAAAGGAAACTGGCGGGGCCAAGTTCGTACCGAAACGGCCGAAGGATACCGCCGAATCGGTGAACAGCTTGATCAGCGCCATAAGGCCGAAGTAGATCGCACGTGAAGCGATGGTTAAACCAACAGCGCAAAAGGTAGTTTGCGAGGGTTGCGGAGCGGAAGTACGCGAGGGCTCAGCGTTCTGCTACAATTGCGGTACGCCTGTCGAGTTGGAACCGCTCCCTCCGGCAATAATTCGGCCGGATCCTGAATTGCTGAACGGCAGTCCGACGGAGCGGGAGCCGGGCCGAGCCTTCCGAGTCCCGGAACCGCCGCCGGTCAGCGCACCGGTAGGGAATATCGATACGCCGCCGCCAAAGCCATCAGCGAAGACCGAGGCCTTTCCGCGGACTTCCGCAGAGACACTTCGGCGTCCGAAGGCAAGGGTCAAGAAGGCGCCGGAAGTCGTGTATTCTGAGTCTGCATCGTCAGCAGGGGCGTTTATTGTCGCAGCGGTCGTCTTGGCGTTGATCGCCGGGTTATTGGTGGCAGCCGGGCTTTATTTGCAGTAATTAGTTCAGAACTTTCCGGATCGGTACGGTAATTTATCTATGCAAGCACTTGGAATGATCGAATGCATGGGCCTCGTCGCGATGATCGAGGCCGCGGATGCAATGGTCAAAGCGGCGGATGTGAGACTTGTTGGCTACGAAAAGGTCGATGCCGGGCTGGTTACCGCGATCGTTCGGGGTGAGGTAGGTGCTGTCAAGGCCGCGGTCGATGCGGGGGCGGCCGCGGCACGCAGAATAGGGACCGTAACCGGCGTTCACGTCATCCCGCGTCCGCATGATGAAGTCCCCGAAGGAATATCCGTCCTCGAAACCGGTGAAACCACGCGAAAGAAAATATCAGGTTCGGTTCCCGAATAGTTGCTCCGCCAAACTGCGGTCCAAATCGCCCCGTTAGCCAAAGCCTGGAAGGGACGAGAAGGCAGAGGGTTTTATCTCTGCTTGGTAGCGGTTGCTTTTGGCGGGCCGGAACCGTCAGTGTCGGCGACGCGTCCTGCCTTTGTGATAGGAATGCGTTTCTGCTTATTTGGCCCGTCTGTCACGACGACC
The DNA here is from genome assembly GCA_020846885.1 of Acidobacteriota bacterium. GTDB lineage: Bacteria > Acidobacteriota > Blastocatellia > Pyrinomonadales > Pyrinomonadaceae > OLB17. Next base: position 10,236 of record JADLDC010000073.1, read on the forward strand.
TTGATGTTGCGGTACGTGCCGTCCTTCCGGTCATTACTTGGAATGTAGCCGATCGAGTACTGCAATCTAAGCTCCGATCCGATTTCTTTGGCGATAGCCGCAAGATCGGCTGTTGATTCCGGAAAATACGCCCGTCCGCCTGTTTCATCAGCTAACCGCTGAAGAAGGGACTTAGCCTTGGTTTGCGGGCTCTTTGAGATGAACCCGCCATCTTTGCTAAGCTCTTTCACAAAGCCGATAGCATAGATCTGAACATCGCTCTCCCGCAGCATTTCAAAAAGCTGGGTTTCTGAATAATAACTATCGCGGTCTTCGCCGTCCGACACAACTATCAGGGCCCGGCGTTTACGGTCGTCTTTTCCGCGGTCTATCTTGTATTCGCTAACCTTCTCGGCCGCTAGATAAACTGCATCGATGATCGCCGTCTGTCCGCCTTCGATGAACAGATTATCGAGCGAATCATTCAAGTCGGCCTTGTTGGTCGTGAAGGGCTGTTCGATCGTTATCTTGTCGCGGCTGATAAAACGAATGATCATCGTCTCATCGGCCGGCCGGTTGGCGTTGATCAGGATCTTGCCCGCTTCGATCACTTTTTCAAGCTGCGGACGAAGCGATCCGGAATTATCGATCACCAGTCCGTAATTGGTCGGAACCTCGGAAAACGAAAAAAAACCGATCTGTTGCGGGGTCCCATCCTCAAAGATCTTAAAATCGGCCTCGCGAAGCCCGCTGATAGGCCGATTGTTGCGGTCAACCACTTTCACGTTCAGGTTAACAAGCTCCGTTTCGACCGTAATGATGCCTTCTTCTTCCTTTATCGGCAGCGGGGTCGGCGTCGGTGTTGTCCGAACCGCGGAACTGGCCGGCGTAGACGCCTGGCCAGCGGCCGGACGGGAGTAATACCCAACAAAAACCGCCGATCCGATGAGCGACACGATCGATACAAGAAGAACCCGTTTCATAATCTCACTTGAAATCCGAGGCCGGTGTTGCGTAGTAACCTTCACGGCCACGGACGGTTAGACGCGGCAAACCGCGCGGGGGTTTTACCTTAACTTTAACCTTACGCCATTTTCCGTCCGGCTGGAAATCAGATGGGGTATAGCCTATCGAATACTGGTGCCTTAACTCAAGGGCGATCCGCTCAAAGATCTCATCCATTTCGACATCGCTGGTTGGGTAGAACGATTTGCCGCCAGTTACCGAAGTTAGCTCGTCCAGAAACGCCTGCCCCTGCATTCCAAGTTGGCTGCCCATGTCACCGGCGCTAATGATGCCCACCGCATATGTGACGACATCAGATTCCTTCATCAGCCTCCGGACCTCGCCAAAGTTGTATCGCGAGGCGTTGTCCTGGCCGTCACTGATGATCAGGAGTGCGCGCTTTTGATGCGAGCCTCGGGTTACGCGTTCAAGCCCAAGGTAAACCGCATCGTAGAGAGCTGTGTTCTGTCGCGGCTCTACCAATGTGAGCTTTTGCAAGAGTGCATCGCCATCGCGGGTGCGGTCCAGCAAGAGTTGGGCACGGCTGTTGAAAGCGATCAGAAAGTACTCATCTGACGGATGGCTGGTAGCGATAAACCGCTTCAGGGCATTTCGTGCCTTGGCGATCTTGTCACCGCTCATTGAACCGGAAACATCAAAAAGCACACCGACCGAAACAGGCGCATCGGCGTCGCTGAAATAGGTGATCTCCTGCTCCTGATCGTTGTCAACGATTGAAAAGGCCTTTTTTGTAAGGCCCGACACGTATCGGCCATAAAGGTCTGTAACAGTTAGCGTTAGGCTGACCAGATCGGTGCGGATCTTTTCGACCTTAGGCGGTGTTGCTTCGGGCGTTTGTCCAATGGCGATCCCGGCCGCGATCAGGCAAACGAAAACAGCGATTATGGGCCGCAGCATTGATCTGCCGCGCCGGGGAAAGATTCTGACTGATACAGCCATATTTAGCTCCGTGGGGAACACTCTGTATATTAGGTGACAGGCCCTCGTTTCCGCAAGATAAATTCTTCGATGTAACCGGCGTAAAAATGGTTGTTTGTGTGCCTGCGGTCGGCTATCATTACTTTCGGACGCAACTTTTCGCGTCCTGCCGCGTGTTATCATCATTGACGGCGCTTTTTGGGAGAGTTGCGCCCGGTATCCCTAAATAACCGATGTCAGAATACATTTGCCGATTAGGAACGCCTTCCGGCGAGATAGTGACCCGCATAGTTGAGGCCACGGCCGCCGACGATGCCCGCTTTCAGCTCGAGAAAGAGGGCTTTCGTGTCTTTAACATCTCGGATGCCGAGGGCGGCGTGTCAAAACTCTTGCCGTTCGGCAGTGCAAGCAGCAAGCGGCGGGTGAAGCAGGCCGATTTCCTCTTGTTCAACCAACAATTATCGGCACTGCTTCGCGCCGGTATCCCTGTTTTGCAGGCGATAGGGCTGCTGAAGACGCGCTCCGGCTCGTCAAATCTTCGCGAGGTGCTTGCCGACGTCGAAGAAAAGATCAAGAGCGGTGTGCCGTTGTCTGAGGCGTTCGAGGCGCAAGGAATATTTCCAAAGATCTACACGGCCTCGCTTCTTTCAGGTGAAAAGAGCGGAGCCCTGGACGATGTGCTGCTCAGATTCGTCGACTATCTGCGTCGAAGTGTTGGTATTGCACGAAAACTTCGTGGTGCTTTGGCCTATCCTGCGTTTCTGCTGGTGGCCGCGGCGGGAATGATCGCGTTTTTGACACTTTACATCATTCCGCGGATGTCAAACCTCTTCACGGCCCTCAATACACAACGCGGCCTGCCGACAGTTACAGTCCTGGTCATTGGGCTTTCGAATTTGGTGGTAGGCAATGTTTGGTGGCTGGCACCGCTTCTTGTGATCGGCGGCGGAGCGATCTATGTGTGGCTGCGGACACAGCGCGGGCGGTTGATGCTTCATCGGCTGCTGCTTAAAGTGCCGGTCGCAGGTGTTTTGATCCGCAACATGGCAACCTCGCAGCTTTCGCGTTCGCTTTCAACGCTTCTTTCGGGGGGTATCACGGTCCCGGATTCGTGGGACATCGCATCCGAGGCCTTGAACAACCTCGAGCTTAGACAGCGGAGTTTGGGGGTTTCTGCGATGATACGCGAGGGAAGGGGCTTTTCAGAGGCCCTTCAGCAGGCAAACTGGCTGCCCGAACTTGCGCTGGATATGATCGGGATCGGTGAAAAGTCAGGAAGCCTGCGCGAGATGCTTGACGAGGTCGCGGCGTTTTACGATGCCGAGGCAGAGGTTAGGCTGGAACAATTGACCACGCTTCTTGAACCGCTGATCCTTCTTGTAATGGCGGGTGTGGTGGTCGTTATCCTGCTTGCTATCTATCTGCCGATCATTCAAATGATCTCGTCCGGGCCGATGAGCGGCCGCCATTAGTTTTGGAGTTGGAATGGATAAAAGAACCGATACCGTTACTGTCAACGTCTCGTCGCCAAAGATCGAGGTCGCATCATTTCTCGACAACGAGCCGCCCGAGGTTATCGAGGCAAAGCAACTAGCCCGACGCTATCGCCTACCGTACATTGATTTGCTGCCCGGCGATCAGCCGTCACCGATCGATTATGAAGAGTTGGCGAAAATTCCGGTGGATCTGATGCTTCGCAGCCATTTTGTGCCGCTCAAACGCGAAGGCCGCGATCTTCACGCCGCGATGGCTGATCCGACAAACCTTGAACGCCTGGACGAACTTGAGAACGTGCTGAACGTCAGGATCGTCCCCTACATCGCCACGCAGGGCGCGATCGACGTTGTTCTGAAAAAGGGTGATGCGACCCAGCGCGTTTTGCAGGAGGCGGCATCGACTTTCAAGATCTCACTTGTCAAGGAAACGGATCAGGGTGAAGAAGTGCTGGACCTCGACCGGCTGGCTACGGATTCGGATATGTCGCCGATCATCAAGCTGGTCGATACCGTAGTTTACAATGCGATGGAATCGCGTGCTTCGGATATTCATATCGAGGCCGGCGACCGCGATCTTCGGGTAAAATTCCGCATCGACGGAGCGCTTTACCAGAAGGTCGATCCGATCGATATGGCTTTTCACCAGACCTTGATATCGCGTATCAAGGTCATGTCCGAACTCGATATCGCCGAACGACGCATTCCGCAGGACGGACGTTTCCGTGTTCGATACAAGGGGCGAACGGTCGATTTTCGTGTTTCGATCCTGCCGGCGGCTTATGGCGAGAACTGCGTTATCCGTATTTTGGACAAGGAACAGATATCGGAAGAATTCAAGAATCTCAGCCTGGACGTTGTCGGCTTCGACCCTGAAGATATTCGCCGGTTTCGGCTTTATATCAAAGAGCCGTATGGAATGGTACTCGTCACCGGGCCGACCGGTTCCGGCAAAACGACGACGCTCTACGGCGCTCTTAACGAGATCCGCAACGAAGAAGACAAGATCATCACGATCGAAGATCCTGTCGAATATCAGCTTCAGGGAATCATGCAGATTCCGGTAAATGAGAAAAAGGGACTAACGTTTGCCCGCGGTTTGCGTTCAATTCTGCGCCACGACCCGGACAAAGTGATGGTCGGTGAGATACGTGACGAAGAAACGGCGCAGATCGCAATAAACTCGGCGCTTACGGGCCACCTGGTTTTCACGACCGTCCATGCAAATAACGTTATTGACGTTATCGGCCGCTTTTTGAATATGGAGGTCGACCTTTATAACTTCGTCGCCGCACTGAACTGTGTTTTGGCACAGCGGCTTGTGCGTAAACTTTGCCCGACATGCAAACGTACCTACCAGCCGACGGCTACCGAACTTACGGAGTCCGGCCTGAGGCCTTCGGATGTTGACGGGCATACATTCTTCCGTAACGTCGGATGTGACGCGTGCAACCATACCGGCTACCGCGGACGAACGGCGATCCACGAACTTCTGGATATGTCCGACACGGTACGCGAAATGATCATCGCCCGCCGCCCTGGCTCTGAGATTCGACGGCAGGCCGAGAAAGAAGGCCTCTCATCGCTTCGTGAATCGGCCGTCAAGAAGGTCTTTGCCGGACTGACAACGCTGCATGAGATCAACCGCGTGACGTTTGTGGAGGAACTGAGATAAGACCCCTTACGCGCGGGTTTCGGCATTTGGGTTGCAAACGCCCATAATTAGATCAGCTTCCTGTAAACATCCGGATCGACGTTGCCGCCGCTGACGATCAGGCAGACTTTTTGGCCGCGAAATCTTTCTTTGTTTTCGAGTATCGCACCAAGGCTCAGGGCGGCGGTAGGTTCGCATTTTAGATTTGCAAGCGCAAAGTAAAGTCTTACGGCTTCAGTGATCTTTGCATCCGAAACCTCGATTATATCCTCGGCACCGTCGCGGATGATCGGCCAGTTTAGTTTGCCCAGTGAGAGAGTCCGTGCTCCGTCGGCGATTGTTGTTGGCTCGGTTTCGTTCGCGGTCAGATGGCCTGAGCGAAATGAGCGGGCGGCGTCGTTGCCGAGAAGCGGTTCGGCGCCAAAGATCGCTGGGCCTGATGAATCAACCTTCAACGCAGAGTCGCTGAGACGCTGAGGTTCAGATTCTCCGCGTCTCTGCGTCTCTGCGTTTGATAACGTCGCTGTCGCTTGCGGTTCTGACGGATCGACATTCCGCACTCCGCATTCCGCATTCCGCATTGACAAGAGGCCGGTCGCTACCGCTCGCGGTTCTGACTTTAGCGCCTGGATAGTTCCTGAGATGAGGCCGCCGCCGCCGATGGGGACGACTATCGCATCGAAATTCCCGCCCGATAGCTCGTGTCCGAGCGTTGCGTTTCCGTCGATAACAAATTGGTCATCATACGGGCTGGCGATGTAGGCATCGGGCATTTCGTCGCACAATTGTTCAATTCGTTCGGTTCGGCCGACCGTTTTTGTATCTATCAGATCGACCGCCGCTCCATAACCGCGCACGGCATCGATCTTTACCTGCGCCGATGTTGCCGGCATAACGACGGTACATTGTTTTCCCAGAAGTTTGGCGGAATATGCAAGCCCCTGCCCGAAATTTCCAGACGATGCCGTCAGTAAGCGATCGTTCGGAACATTCAGAGCCAAGTTATAGGCCGCACGGAATTTAAAGCTGCCGGTCTGCTGGAACGTTTCGCAGGCGATCGTGATGTCGAGGCCGAGATGATCGATCAATTTTGCCGATCGGATAAGGGTTGTCGGGCGAATCGCCTCAAGCAGTGATAACATAGAGTAATCGCAGTGTATTACCTTCATGAATCCTGAGCAAACCGGTATTTCTGACGGATCGATCTAATTATCTATGACGAGAGATGAGATCAACGAGATGATGGACCAGCTTTTTTTCCAATCGCAGGTGCGATTTGGCGGCTCCGCCGTGAAGTCGCGATGGTTTTATAACGGAGATAAGTGCCCCGGTTGCGGCAAGGCGGTTAAAACGATGAAGTTCAAGGGGCAGGAGTCCCTGTCGCTCAACGCATTCATCTATCGCGACCACTCCGTTTTGATCTGTTATTTGCTTTGCGGCAAGTGTGCAAAATGGATATTTAAGCGGTCCGAGACCGACCCAGACAGCCAGACTGTACTGCATGACGAGATAGAAAAGAATCTTAAGGCGGCCTTTATAAAGCAGCTTGGGCATTGAGCCAAAGATCGTCTCGGCCCCTGCGCTCGCAATGCCGGCGATCTGGCATCTATAATTGTTTTTATGAAAGCACAATTTGGAATGATCGGCCTGGGGACAATGGGGCGGAATTTTCTGTTAAATCTTGCTGAGCAGGGTATTGCGGGTGTCGGATACGATCTTGACGCGGGGAAGCGCGACCTTTTGATGAAAGAGGGTGAAGGCTTGCCGCTTCAGGTTGGTGATGACATGGCCGATTTTGTTTCCCGGCTCGCCTCACCGCGGAATATTATGCTGCTCGTTCCCGCCGGGCCGATCGTGGATTCGGTGATAAACGATCTGCTTCCATTGATCGATGAGAACGATCTGATCATCGATGGAGGGAACTCGCATTTCACCGACACCGAGATACGCGAAAAGCGCCTCGCGGAAAAGGGCTTTGGATTCATGGGCATTGGCATTTCCGGCGGCGAAGAGGGCGCGCGGCATGGGGCAAGCATAATGCCGGGAGGACCGCGGGAGTTCTATGATCGGATCGAAGAGGCACTCAAGGCCGTGGCGGCGAAAGTAAATGGCTCGCCTTGCGTGACCTACATTGGGCCGGGCAGCGCCGGACATTTTGTAAAGATGGTCCACAACGGTATCGAGTACGGTTTGATGGAGATAATTGCCGAGACATACGATTTTATGCTCCGCGTGCTGAAAATGGACTACAAGCAGATGAGCGATACATTTGGCGAATGGAACGGTACAGAACTTAACTCGTTCCTTATCGAAGTGACCGCCGACGTCTTGGCAAAGGTCGATGCCGATACCGGCAAGCCGCTGGTCGAGTTGGTGCTGGATAAGGCAGCGCAGAAGGGAACCGGCAAGTGGACATCGCAGGCAGCTATGGACTTTGGAGTACCTATCCCGACAATAGATTCCGCGGTCTCAATGCGGCAGATCTCGGCGCAGAAGGAGACTCGCATTCTGATCTCGCGAAAGCTGGGCAGCCGGCCGACATCGGGAGAGAAGCAGATGCGGTCACCCGGCCAGGTCGTCACCAGCCAGCCGCAGCATGACATGAAGGCCGTGCGGGCACGAGAAGATGCTGCCGCGTCCGCGAGCCAGGAACCGGCCGCAATGCTTGACCGGGAACAAATGGCCGACGCACGGCATTCCGTTAACCGCGGCCTTGGCCACTCGCGAAGTAAAGAGATCCGTGAGGATTTTCGAGAAGATTTTGACGCCTCGCTCGAGCAGCTCAGAAACAGTCTGCTCGGAGCATTTATCGTTACCTACGCACAAGGCCTTTCGCTGCTTCAGTCAGCGTCATCGGAGAAAGAATACGATCTGGGCCTGGCGGAGATCGCCCGTATATGGCGGGGCGGCTGCATCATCCGTTCCGCCCTGCTTGACGGCATGCAGCAGGCTTACATCGAAAGCCCAAACCTTCCAAGCCTTCTGCTTGACGACCGATTTGCCGAGGTGCTGCACCGAACCAGCAAAGACTGGCATGTTACGGTCGGCCGGTTTTCCGAAAGCCGCGTTCCTTCGCTATGCCTTTCGTCGAGCCTGGCGTACTTTGAGGCATTTCGCTCTGAACGCTTGCCCGCAAACCTTATCCAGGCGCAGCGGGACTACTTTGGTGCGCATACTTATCAACGAGTAGATAAGGATGGTACGTTCCATACGCCGGATTGGAAAAAGTAGTTGCAACGGAGTTCACTTTAAAGTTATCATAACTAGTTGAGAAGAGAACGTACGATCACATTTTACGGCGATCATTTTCAGCGGTTTTACGTGCCGTTGGATAACGGCATTAAAGAGAAGATCCGATATGTTTTCAGCATTATCGAAATCGTCGAAAAGGTGCCTGAAAAGTTTCTGAAGCATCTTGTCGGAACCGATGGATTGTATGAGATCAGAATCGAAATGGGCAGCAATATCTATCGCATATTCTGCTGCTTTGACAAGGGAAATTTGGTCGTCTTGTTTAATGGATTTCACAAGAAATCTCAAAAGACACCAAAACAAGAGTTAAGGCTAGCTCAAAAGCTGATGGATGAATATTTTGCCGGGAAGACAGGAACGGTATGACTAAGAAAGAGAAAGCAATTCTAAATTCCAGAACCTTTGGCGAACTTCTTGATGCTGAATATGGAAAGATCGGCACGAAGAAGCGCGATGAATTTGAGTTAAAGGCACAGTATTTTGTTATCAGCGAAATGCTGAAAGAAGCTCGCCGCGAGGCTAAACTGACGCAGCAGCAGTTGGCGGATAAGATCGGTACCAAGAAGAGCTATATTTCAAGGATCGAGAACGGTAAATGCGACATCCAACTTTCCACGCTTTACCGCATTTTTGAGACTGGCCTTGGTCGGCGTGTGAGCCTCTTGATCGCCTAAGTTGCCTGATCCTTACGTCAAAGCGCGGGAGATCAGCCCTGCAAGGAAACTTTTCAAACGGCTCTCACTGATGCCCTTGAGATCGCAGAAGAAACGCAAAAATGTTAGATAATTTCCCACGCCCCTTCCGTTTTCAGCAATTTACTCATTAATGCGGCATGCACCGCGTGGCCGCTTTTTTCGGCGGTTATTTTGGCTTGAACCGGCATGCCGAGCAGTGCAACGTCACCGATGATGTCGAGGATCTTGTGGCGGACGAACTCATCGTCGAATCGTAGAGGCGTTTCGTTCAGCATCCCTTCGGACGTGAGTACAATGGCGTTGTCGAGTGAGCCGCCGAGGGCGAGGTTGGCCTTTCGGAGCATTTCTATCTCATGGGTAAAGCCGAACGTACGGGCCGAGGCGATCTGTTTTCCGAACGAGCCATTTTCCATTATGAAATGAAACGCCTGCCGTCTTATGAACGGATGCGGAAAATCTATAACACATTCGATCTCAAATCGTTCCGACGGCTCGATCGACATTCGCCGTCCGTCTTCTTCGAAATCAACCGTTTTGAGTACCTTTAGCGTTCGGCGTCTCGCGTTAAGGTCCCGCAGCCCCGCTTTTGAAATCAACTCGATCCAATCCTCGCTTGAGCCGTCAAGGATCGGGATCTCAATGTTGTCGAGCTGAATGAAACAGTTGTCCACGCCTGATCCACGCAAAGCGGACAGCAGGTGCTCACACGTCGAAAGCACGACACCACGACGCATTAAAGTCGTAGCGTAGGAGCAGTGTGAGACGTATTCGACAGAGGCCGGTATCTCAAAATTGTCGAGGTCGGTACGAACGAAGATGTACCCGGTATTTTCCGGCGCCGGAACTAGTTTCACCTCGACATCTACTCCGGTATGCAGCCCCACGCCTTTCGTCTTAACAGGCTTCGAGATCGTCGTTTGATTCATTCCGGTAGCCATCGCATCAATCAGCGTTCCACAAGCTGCGGTTCGGCTAGCTCAGCGATTCGCTTGGCCGAGTGATCTCCGAGATCCGCCGGAGTTGGATTTTTGCCACAATTGTGTTGCAGAATTGCAAAAACGAGGCCGGCGGGAACATGAAATGCGTTTGACATTGCTCCGACGACACATTTTCAGCTTCGTTCATTAGTAAATAACAAATAGATAATCAATAATTAACTTATGCGAAAGCAATGCCATGGACCAGTTGTCCGGGTAAGGCAATTAGCTTATTTTTGTTTATGCCGATACAGACTGCGGGACAAAAGGCCGCAAAAATAGCAAAGGTCCGCGTTGAGAATCAGGCTTCGTTCGCCTTGCCGAAGCACGCGGAAGACAATATTGAAAAGGTTCTGGACTTTCTTCCGACCGAACAAATCCGAGGGCTGGAGCGCATTCGGCTCGTGGACTTCATTAATGACCCGCGCCTCAAGAACCTTGACACGCCGATGAAGGGCGACCTTCCGGGCCTATACCACCCAAAACAGGGAAATCAGGGAGCCTGGCTGGAGATGTCGATGGGCGCACTTCTGCAGCCGACAGAAAGTTTTGCAAAACGCTGGATGGCGAAAGTTTCGTTCAAGAGCAATATTGCGGGCCTGATCTTCATGCTGGTCGGGCAGCACTATTATTTGACGCTCCGGCATTCCGTTAAAAAGCAGAATCTGGAACCGCAGATCCGTCAGTATTCCGAAAAGAATCTACGTGCGTGGAATGAAAAGCAGAACGAAGGAAGCTTGCGGGCGAAGATCTTTAGGCCGATCCGCCCGTTTATCGAGCGCTGGGCCAAATGGCTGAACAAGAAGGCCGCTGAGGCGAAAAAGAAGAGCTGATCGGCGGAAAAATTATCTGAGCGCCGGATATGGCGTCAACGGCGGAAAAGTCATTTGAAGCGGCAGAGGCTGCGGTTCGACGGCCGTTTGTCATGAAGGCGGCCCGGTTTGGATTCGTCGCCAAGGGTGTTCTATTCATTGTTATCGGCGCTCTAGCGATAATGCTCGCCGTGGGGTTGCCGGAAGGCCGGCTGACCGATGCTTCCGGAGCTCTCGGCGTGATCGCCAAACAGCCCTTTGGCCGGATCCTTTTGCTTGCATTTATCGTTGGAGCGACGGGCCATGCGGTATGGAATATCCTTCGCGGTATCGCCGACGTTGACGATGCCGGCCGCGGGTGGCGGGGTTACATAACCCGAGGCTTCGCGGTTGCGACAGGGGTTGTTTACATTGCGCTGGCGCTGACCGCCTTAGAAAAGATCCTAGCTTTACGGGTCGCACAGGCCGGAGACGCTCAAGAGGCGGTCGTAACCGTGTTGCTGTCGATCCCGGTCCTTGGAACAGTACTCCTCTATCTTATCGGGCTTGGCGTGATCGGAGCTGGTTTCTACGAATGCTATGTCGGTTTCACCGGCAAGTACCGCGAAAACTATCGCGCCTGGGAGATCAGCGGCTTGCATCTTTGGCTTATAACGATCCTCGGGGTGCTGGCATTTTCCGCGCGGGCCGTCATTTTGGTCATGATCGGTTATTTTTTTCTGACGGCAGGCTGGACCGGTTTGAAGGATTCGATCGGCCTTGATGCGGCGCTCTATGCGCTTTCGGTTCGCTCGTATGGACGTGTTCTGCTTTTTGCGGCGGCCTCCGGTTTGATCGCACATGGCATTTTGGCCTTTTATGAGGCAAAATATCGACGAATCTGCTGAACAAAACCTATGAACTACTGGCTTGTCAAACAAGAACCCGAATCCTATTCGTTCACCGATTTTCAGAAAGAAGGGAAGACCGACT
>JADLDC010000074.1 GCA_020846885.1 Acidobacteriota bacterium
AGCGTGTTCGCGGCCGTTTGCTGTTTCCAGTCAAGCGTTTTCTTGTTCGACCACGCCTCGCGCACGGTCGTGATCCCGCACGCAAGCCACATCTTCATACAGTATTCGACCGGCATCGGCACGCCGCCGCGCTCATCGTGTGCATGGCCGTGCAAATTGATCAGGCCGGGCAACACATACTTCCCCGTCGCGTCTATTTCAAGATCGCCCTTTTCCGGCCGGCGGGCCCGTCCTTCTTTTGCCGCGATCGGGTCAAATCCCGCAATTCGGGTGATCAGATCGTTCTCGATCACTATATCGAAGGGCCCGGCCGCAGGCTTGCCGCTGCCGTCAACGATCATTGCCCCGCGGACAACGATCCGGTTCACGCGTTTGCCTGAAACGGCGGCAAACTGCGACTGGGCAATGCCGGACGCGGCCAGAAGCGCAGACAAAAATACAACAAGAAGACTTTGCAGTAATTGTTTCATTGGATCCCTATACTAGAAGTTGGTCTGCATCATTGTGGTACTTTTGGCGTTTCCGGTCAACTATGCCAAAATATTGGTTTATTCAACGCTTAATTTAACTACAGGAAGGTATAGAAATGGCTGGAAGACATAAGGTTACGGTCGTCGGCGCCGGGAATGTGGGAGCGACCGCCGCTCATTGGATCGCAAGCAAAGAACTTGCGGACGTTGTGCTCGTTGACATTGTTGAAGGCACGCCCCAGGGCAAGGCGCTTGATCTTGCACAGGCGGCACCGATCGACGGTTTTGATGTAAAGCTGGTCGGTGCCAACTCGTATGAGGCGACGGCCGATTCAGATGTTGTTATCATCACCGCCGGACTGCCGCGCAAACCCGGCATGAGCCGCGATGACCTGCTAAAGACAAACTCCGAGATCGTCGGGGCCGTCACGGGCGAGGTCGCTAAATATTCGCCTAATGCATTTATTATCGTAGTATCAAACCCGCTCGACGCGATGACGCAGGTCGCTTTCCGCCGTTCGGGCTTTCCAAAGAACCGCGTGATCGGCATGGCCGGTGTGCTCGATTCGGCCCGGATGCGATGCTTCCTCGCGGAGGCCCTGAATGTATCAGTTGAAAATGTCACCGCGTTCGTTCTAGGCGGACACGGCGACACAATGGTCCCGCTGCCGCGGTATTCGACCTGTGCCGGTATTCCGGTGACCGAGCTGCTGCCGAAGGATCAGATCGACGCGATCATCACCCGCACCGCAAACGGCGGAGCAGAAATAGTTGGCCTTTTGAAGACCGGCTCGGCATTCTATGCACCAAGCCTCGGTGCCGTCGAAATGGCTGAAGCTATCCTCAAGGACAAGAAAAAGATCCTTCCGTGCGCCGTGTTTCTCGAAGGCGAGTACGGCATCAACAACCTTTTCGTCGGCGTTCCCGTAAAATTGGGCAAGAACGGTGTCGAGCAGATCATTGAGATCAGCCTGACAAATGACGAGCGGGCCGCCCTGCAGAAAAGTGCCGGTGCGGTACAGGAACTGATCGATATTCTCGAGATCTGAACCGCCGATAATTTCCGCTTCGAAAAAAGCCAACCGCTGCCTGACAACGGCGGTTGGCTTTTTTCATTGATGAACGTATCGATCCTTAATCCACAGGCATCATCAGATCGAGCCGCGTGCGGCCGGGCTTGATGAATACCGGCGGAACTCCCGGAGTGTTGTAGAACCAGAATTTAAGTGTTCTGATCGATCCGTCGTTGAGCGCCATCGAGAACGTACGGCATGTGCCGCCCCATGATGGATCGGTCGTCCAGTAGTAGCTGTACTGTCCGAAGTACATCAGGTTCCCGATCGCCGGGATAAATGGCCCAACCGCGGCCCCGGTAGAACAGCTTACCTGTTGCGATGACGGCGAGCCTGCGGCAAAGATGTTCAGGCCTTTGTTGCCGCCCAAGCTGAACGACATCGGCAGCGTATTTCCGGCGGTCGCGTAGTTGATCGTCGGTGGATTGTACACACGCCCTGAAAAGCCCGAGAACGGATATTGGACCGAGACCGTAAAGGTGGCCGTCGAAACATTGCCGTTCGCGTCAACGGCCGTGACGCTAACAACCGTCGTCCCAAGCGGGAATACCGAACCTGAAACGGGATTCGTCGTGACAACGACAGCACTGCAGTTGTCCGTTGCCGTCGGCAGCGGGAAACTGACAGCCATCGACGTAGTGTTCGAATTCGGCGGCAGTGTCGCGGTCACATTTGCGATCGGATTGATCACCGGCGGAACGGTCTCGTTGATGACAGTTACGGCCAACGTAGCCTGAGCGAACAGGCCGCCGCTGTCGGTGACGCGAAGTGTGAACGAGGCATTGGTCGCTCCGCACGCGGCGGCGACACTTGCCGAGACCGCACCCGATGGAGCGATAGTTATCGAATTCACCGTCACGCCGTTTACCGTCGCTGACGGCCCGCCGTTGACCGTGACCGCAAGCGTATTTGCCGACTGGTCCGGGTCGCCGACCGCCGCGATCTGCGAAACAGACGGTCCGGCGGCCTGAACTCGTGTCACTCCGCTAGCGGCCGAGATCGCCGGCGGCGAATTGATCACCCATGTATAGCTCGCCGGCGTCGGATCGGTATTGCCCGCCGTATCAGTCGCACGCACCTGGAAAGTGTGCGGGCCAAGTGCCAATCCGGCGTAGCTCTGCGGCGAAGTACAAACCGTAAAGGCCGAACCGTCAAGCGAACATGCAAAAGTGACTGGCGTTTCGTTCGAAGTAAATGTGAACGCGGCACTCGTGCTGTTCGTCGGATTCGTCGGGTTCCCCGTGATCGTCGTATCCGGCGGCGCGGTGTCAACAGTCCATGTATAGCTGGCCGGTGTCGGGTCTGTATTGCCGGCAGCATCCACCGCTCGGACCTGGAATGTGTGCGGACCGTCAGACAGCCCCGCATAGTTCTGCGGGCTGGTGCATGCGGCAAAGGCCCCGCCGTCAAGCGAACACTGGAACGAAGCTCCGGTCTCGTTCGATGTAAATTGGAAGGCCGCCGAAGCGCTGTTCGAGTTTGCCGGCGGATTTGCCGTGATCGTCGTATCTGGCGGTGTGGTGTCAACCGTCCATGTATAGCTGGCCGGCGTCGGGTCGGTATTACCGGCAGCATCCACCGCTCGGACCTGGAATGTGTGCGGACCGTCAGACAGCCCCGCATAGTTCTGCGGGCTGGTGCATGCGGCAAACGCCCCTCCGTCGATGCTGCACTCAAAGCTCGCCACGCCTGAGCCGCCCGGTTCATCCGTCCCGGTGAATGAGAACGATGCATTCGCGTTCGCTGACGGATCCGTCGGGTTTGCGGTTATCGTCGTATCCGGCGCCGTTGTATCGCAATTGCCGCCGTATCTGACGACGACGACGTCATCGTTCGACCCGTTACTGCTATCTCCCGCAGCCACGATCTTTCCATCCGGCTGGATCGCGACCGCGCGGGCGACATCGCTAAAGTTCCCAACCGGCGTCGTCACCTTGCCGTCCGCGTCAAATGCGGTGTCGAGCGAGCCGTTCGGGTTATATCTAACGATGGCCAGGTCTTCAAACGGCCCAGTGCGGCTAGCGCCCGCAGCCACGATCTTGCCGTCCGGCTGGATGGCGACCGAAGAGGCGTAATCGTGAAAGTTCCCAACGGGCGTCGTCACTTTGCCATCCGTGTCAAACGTCGTGTCGAGCGATCCGTCCGCGTTATATCTGACGACGGCGAAATCATCGTCCGACGCGCTAGTGCTGGATCCAGCGGCCACGAGCTTTCCGTCCGGCTGGATAGCCACCGCGATAGCGAAATCGTAAGAGATGCCAACTTGCGTCGTGACCATCCCGTCCGTGTCAAATGTCGTGTCGAGCGATCCGTCCGCGTTATATCTGACGACGGCGAAATCATCGTTTGTCCCATTGAAAGCAGATCCCGCGACCGCGATCTTGCCGTCCCGCTGGATCGCGACAGAGCGGGCTTCATCGTTACCATTCCCGACAGCCGTCGTAGTTTTACCATCCGTATCAAACAGTGTGTCAAGCGAGCCATCCGGGTTGTATCTTACAACGGCGAAATCAATGGTCGCCCCAATGCTATATCCAGCGACCACGATCTTTCCATCCGGCTGGATCGCGACCGAGCGGGCAACATCGTTAGAGTTACCGACGGACGTCGTCACCTTACCGTCGATGTCAAACGTCGAGTCGAGCGAGCCGTCCGGACTATATCTCACGACAGCAATATCAGAGTGCGACCCGGTATTGCTGCCATATCCCGCCGCCACGATCTTTCCGTCCGGCTGGATGGCGACCGAGAAGGCAGAATCATTAGAGCTGCCAATGGGCGTCGTCACCTTGCCGTCCGTGTCAAAGGTCGTATCGAGCGATCCGTCCGCGTTATATCTAACGACGGCGAAATCAAGGTTGGTCCCGTTACGGATATACCCCGCGGTAACGATCTTGCCGTCCGCCTGGATCGCGACCGACGAGGCGACATCGTCGGAGTTCCCAACAGGCGTCGTTACTTTGCCGTCCGTGTCAAATGTCGGATCGAGGCTGCCCGTTGCCGAGTAAAAGCACGGAGCGATGATCCATTCGGCATAGAGCGTGGTGTCCGCCGTGATGGCAAACAACTGCGCCGGGTTGTAATGCGTCCCGCTGCCGTCGGCCGCCGTGTTCCATCCGCCAAAGCCGAAGCCTGTGTTCACAAGCGTTCCAGGCCCAAGCACACCGACCCAAGAGCCGGAATAATATGGACTATTACCGTCAACCGGAGCGGTCCCGCCGGTATTGCCGTTGCCGTCGTAGGTGAGACCGACAGGTAGGGCCTGCACCTCAAAGGCGCCAATGTCAGTATGATCACCGCCCGGTGCAGGTGTGATAAACGGGTTGATGACCGTTCTCGGGAAGCCCGTTCCGCGTTGGTCTGTCGGAAGTGGCGTTAGAGCATTTTTGCCCTTAGCCAGCGCTGGACTTTCTCCGGCACATCCGATGGGGAATCCGGCGGCGGCACATAAAGCATGCGTTTTCGTCGGCCCGCCGTTGTTCGCAAGCGGAGCCAATAGCGGGTCGGCATTGACCTGGTCAGCCGTTCCGATCAGGAATCCGCCGCCTGACTCGCTGCTCAGGTTGTAGCCGAGGGAGGTAATGGCACCAAGCGCCGGAATAACTCCATCAGTGTACGCGATAAGATTCGGTGCCGATGTCGCCGAGCTTCCGCCTACGATCGTGTTTCGCAATGTGACCGTCGACACGTTACCGAAATTGCCGGAATATATCTCATCCGCTAACGGCCCCAGGCCAGTGCTCTGATTTCCGTTGAACGTGCATGAGTCCAGAGTCGCATTGGTATCAAAAAGAGCGGCCGCGTTCTCCAGGCCGCCAGCACCGCCCGAAGGGTCAGAGCCGGTCGTCGTATTGCCCGACACTGTCGTATTGGTCATGGCAAGCGTACTTCCCTGATTATGAACAGCCGCACCAAACGGAGCGCTATTGCCGGAGATCGTACTGTTTAAAACGGTCACCAAGGCCGTACCGTCTCCGGTAAAGCGCTTGTTCGACAAACCGCCGCCGACGAAGGAAGAGGTGTTCCCTGAGATCGTTGTATCCCGGATGGTAATTGACCCGCCGCGATTATAAACACCGCCACCCCCGGCCGCCGTGTTGCCGGTAATTACCATTGAGTTGAGATCAACCGTACCGCCTGAGTTAGCGAGCGCCCCGCCCAAAGTTGACAACGCCGTTCCAACACCATTTCCGCCACTCAATGTCAATCCGGTGATGCCTGCCGAAACGCCGGCCGATACCAGGAAAATTCGGCTCGCGTTATTCCCGCTTACCGTCAGGAAATTTGCTCCGGGCCCCTGGATGGTCAGATCCCGATCGATCACGATCTCGCCGCTGATCAAAGTGATCGGGCTGGCGACCGTATTCATATCAAATGTGATCGTGCTTCCTGGGCATGCGTCGATGACGGCCTGCCGCAAGCTGCCGGGGCCGCTGTCGGCGTTTGTGGACACAACGACGGCGTTTGAACACGCTGTCGTGAATGTGAGCACGAAATTATCACCGCCGGTTCCGTTGCCGTCACCGTCGAACACATTTCCGGCCAGGTCTTTGACATTTGCCGACACGACGGTGACGGTACAAACAATACCCGCCGGGAGCGGATTTGTCGGATCGATCACGATCGACGTTACGCCATTTTGCGGCAGCGTTGGTGTAAATGCCTGCACTCCGCCGCAATCCACGGTGATCCCGCCTGCGGCGATGTTGACCGCTTCGCTGAAATTGAGGGTTATATTCGAGTTTGTCGCAACCCCGGCCGCTCCCTGTCCCGGCGTCGTGCTGGTTACCTTTGGCGCGAAGCTGTCAACATTTATGACCACATCATTCGAGCCCGTACCGCCCGCATAGGTTATGATCGCATTCCTGCCGCCGAGCACTAAACTCCCGCCTTCCGGTTTACCGTCAAAAGTTCCGGTCGTTGCGGCACCGGTCGTGTTCTCGATGATCGTAAAGGAATTGCCGTGTGCCGGAACAAACCCGCCGATGGCCGTCGCGGTCAACGATGCCGCCGGATCGATCGAAACCGCTCCCGCCGCGAGCATTTTTTCAAACACTGTCAGCGACGTTACATCAGAATCGAACCCGCCGGTTGATGTGAACGAGACGTCCTTTTGCACGCTGAGGGTCTTGTAATTTGCCGGGCTGATGACGCCCGTCACACTGATGGGCCCACTGTTTGCATCGCCGATGGTCAACGTAGGAGCAGTGATGAAATCAAGCTCAGAATCCTCAAGATTCAGTGGGCCACCGATCGAATCACCGGTAGTTCCAAGGTTTACTGCCACACCATTTGTCCGCTGGTGAATTGTTACTTGGCTGTTGGACGAAATCGACGTGCCACTTCCCGCTATCCTAATGGTGTCCGCAATCAGAGTAATATTTCCAGGCGATTCTATTTTGCCCTGATTTATCACATCGATCGCTCCGTATGATGAAACAGCTCCCTCAATGCCCGTGATCGTGATCGGTCCTCCAGCCGACATTATGCGCGAGCCAACCCCCTGAACCTCAACGCCAACGTTCAAGACACTTCCAGCTGAGCCGCCACCTTGTCCGAATACTGTCACAGCACCGCTGGCGCTGTTCGATGTAATCGTCGGCCCTCCCAAGAATGCATGGGCCTGGAGGCGAACACCATCGTTTCCGAAGCCAGTTCCTGTCGTCCCGGCAATGCCGGTCACCGATACAGTCCCACCTTCAATGATTGTCAGCGCGTCTCTCATGAAAACGCCTTGATTTGTACCGCCGGCTGAGGCACCACCGGTTCCTTCGACTATTGTCGTACCTGCTGGACCAGAGGAAATGGAACCGCCGCTTGTTACGCTGATGCCCAACTGGTCGCCTCCAGGGCTATCACCACCGCGCCCTCTAAGCATAACCAAACCTAGGCCGGTCGCTTGGATAGTCGCACCTGAGATCCTTATTCCATGAAAGCTCCCCGCCGATGGAACCGTTTGCTGATTTGCATTAAGCGACAAGGTACCGTCATGCGTCAGCAGGCTCGATCCGGGAGCCAGGTATATGTTTGTTGCGGTCGTCAGCCCGATGGTTCCTGCACCAGTCGCCGCGACATCGCTGGCGGCGTTTTGAAAGTTGATAGAGCCCGTCGCAAAAGCATTCAGGTTTTTGCCCGCACCGAACGTGACCGTTCCATTGAACGAGATCGAACTGAATTCACCGCCGCCGGACGAACCGATCGCCAGGCTTGGGTAATTCGCCGCGAGTGAGCTGACCACAAGGGTATCCGCCGCCGTGCCGCGATTGATCGTTACCGAGCCGGTTGGATTGGCAAAATCGGTCTGCTCGAAAGTCCCGCCGCTCAGGCGCGACGAGCCGCCGCCGATATCAGCGAGCGTCGCCGCATTAGGAACCGCCGGCAGGTTAAAGATAACGTCCGATGACGTTCCCGAATTTGTTATAGGTTCGAGGCCGGTATAGGTGATCGTTCCAAAATTGGACATCGCAACCGTGCCGTCGCCGTTGGTCGTACTGTAACCGTAAGTGACAATGCCCTGATTGCCGCCGATGATATTCAGAGCATCATCGCCCGCCACGCCGCCGTTAAAGAACAAACCGCCCGCCGGGATAAAGTCGCAACCCGCGAGATTCACATTCAGCGTGTCGTTGCCGCCGAGCGTATCGACTGTCAGGCTGCCGGTAATGCCGGCAAGTGGAATCGTCACCGCATTTGGCCCCGATTGCGTGAATCCCGCTCCCGCACCGATCGTCAGGTTCGATGTAACGGTGAGCACACCGCTGCTGCATGTAAGCGTGAGCACTTCGCTGCTCGCGTCGTTTACATCCGTGACGGTCACATTGCCGCTGCCGTCCAATGCCGCGATCGTCTCGCCGTCAATATCGTCGTTCTGTATTGTTCCCTGACCCTGGCCGTCGGCAATATTTGCCCCGGTCACATTTGTGACGTTCACAAAAAATGTCTCGTCCGGCTCGAATATCGTGTCGCCGTTTACCGTTACATCAAAGGTATAAGTTGTGTTTCCCGCCGAGATCGTCTGCGATGTCAGCGATCTTGCGACGTAATCATTATCTTCCGTCGCCGGATTATCATCCTGCGCCGTGCCGTCGGCGGTTGCGATATCAAATGTCACACCGCCTGCAGGTGCCGGTTCAGGCAGGCTGACGGTAAACGAAAATGTCGTCGTGCCGTTGTCGCCCTCGTTGACGCTGACATCCGCTACAGAAAGTGCCGGCGGGCAATCGCCGCCGTAGCGGACGACCGCGCGGTCGTTATTTGAGCCGGTGTGGCCGGATCCCGCGGCGACTATTCTTCCATCAGGCTGGATCGCAACGCTATTCGCGTAAGAAGTCCACCCAAGAGGCGTTGTGATCTTGCCGTCGCCGTCGAATGTCGTGTCGAGCGAGCCGTCTCCGTTGTAACGGAACAACGTAAAGTCATAAGTTGAACCGTTCGTCGCATTGCCGGCGGTGACGATCCTTCCATCCGGCTGAAGTGCCATCGACAAAGCAATTCCTATGCTTCCGGGAACAGGAGTGGTCACGATGCCATCGCCGTCAAAGGCAGTGTCCAATGTCCCGTCAGAGTTGAACCTGACAAGCGAGAAGCCGCCGTTCGGCCCGGCAAAGTAACTGCCCGCCGCAAGGATCTTGCCGTCCGGCTGCAAAGCTCCGGTGCGGGCCTGATCGTCCGAGGGCGAGACCGGCACTGTTACCTTGCCGTCGCCGCCAAAGGAATTATCCAGCGTGCCATGCGAATTATATCGAACGGCCGCGACATCATTGGTCGGACCGCTGGTAATGGCGGTACCTATAACTACGATCTTTCCGTCGGGTTGGATGAGCACTGAATAGGCCTTGTCATCCAGACTGAGCACGGGCGTCGTAACCTTGCCATCGCCGTCAAATGAAAGATCGAGTGAGCCGTCTGCGTTGTAGCGGACAACCGCGAAGTCATATCCTGACAATTGACTAAATCCGGCTACCACGATCTTCCCGTCCGGCTGAACTGCCACCGACGTCGCTATATCTTCGAGAGATTGTACCGGCGTAGTTACTATTCCATCGCCATCGAATGTTGGGTCGAGCGTTCCGTTTGCGTTATACCGCACTACCGCAAAATCGCTGCTCGGGCCGTTATTGGTGTAACCCGCGGCGATGATCTTTCCGTCCGGCTGCATGGCGACGGCAAGAGCATAGTCGTTGCCGCTTTGAACCGGCGTGATAACAACGCCGTCGATGTCAAAGTTCGTGTCCAATGCGCCTGTCGGGGTGTAGCGGGCAAGAGCAAAATCGTAGTTAGAACCATTGAACGCTGATCCCGCTGTTACGATCATTCCGTCCGGCTGGAGGGCAACCGCGGTCGCAGGACTGTCAGACAACCCGATCGCGGTCGTCACCTTGCCGTCGCCGTCGAAGGTTGTATCGAGGCTCCCGGACGCCGTCTCAAAGCACGGAGCGATGATCCATTGTGCATACAATGTCGTATTCGCATTTATCGCAAATAACTGTGCAGGATTGTAATGTATGCCACTGCCGTCGGCCGCCGTGTCCCAGCCGCCGAATGTGTAGCCCGCCTTGACCAGATTGCCCGGCCCCGCAACACCGACCCAATCCGTCGCATTGTAAGGATTATTAGCATCAACCGGCGCGGTTCCGCCCGTGTTTCCATTGCCGTCGTAGGTGAGGGTGTATTCTACGGGCGAAGTTGTGACGGTGATCGAAGTATTGTTCTGGATGCGGATTGTCGTACCGCTTGCATTGGGATTGTAAGGTACAAAGAACAGGTTGAGCGTGTGCCCTGGTCCGACCGCTACAATAGACGAAGGAACGATCGGAAATGCTGTGGCGGATGAGCCTGTGGGTGTGAATTCGCCGATCGACGTCTTAGCCCCGCCGTCGATACTGTACTGAACATTGATCCTGTTTGCCGCAGTTGATGTGCTCACACTCGCAACAATGCTGAGGGCATCGACCGTAAATGCTGTGCCTGAATCGCTCGCAATGCTCAACTTGTACCATTTGCTTGCTGCCAAATTCGTTGGAAGGTCTCCGTTGAATCCGAATCCGCTGATCCCAGATGTGTTGGAAGCACACGTGACCCCGCTGCCGCGAGAGAGTTGGCTAAATGTCAGGCCGGGAACGCTTGGAGCGATCGTTGCGACCGGCTCTGCCGGACACGCGACGGATGTCATACCCGTATAGCTCACGGTCGCGACGGCCAGGACGGCGGGTTTGGAGGTGTCATCATTTTGGCCCGTGGCCGGAATCTGCGGCCCGGACGGGAGTAATATTCCCGTGAGCACGTATTCCCAAATACTTGCGCCGTAGGCTACGGGCATCAAGCCCAGGGTGCCGGTAGGGTTCTTGCTTTCGGCATGAGAGGCAGTTCCTGAATGGATCAAGGAAATGGTCAGTAAGCAAAAAACCGCAAAAACGCGCAGCGTCAGCCCGCGAGGGGGTAAAGACATAATGTACACTCCAGATTCGGTCGGGTGGATCTCGTAAAGAGAAGCGCGTTCGAGATTTACCCGCAAATCTAGCGCTATTCCCGGTTCAAGTCAATTAAAATCTTTATTCCGTGACACTTGCCCCGCCCGCAGAGTTCCCCGCCAACAGCAAAACCGTGAACATAGAAAAACCGAAACCAAGGCGAAATCCAATAAATGTGCTGAGAGCGTCACATAAAATGCAGCGTGTTGTTCACGAATCTCAACCTTCCACGGACTAAACCGCCCTTTGATCCCTTTGTGTCTTAAACTTTGTGTACTCTGTGTTAAAATCCGATCCCTACCACAAAGGCACGAAGTTGAAGACACAAAGGCCACGAAGCTTGAACTAAAACTGAAAGTGGCTGCCCTTCGCCACAAGGAGTCTTATTTCGCGAATTTTCGTGTTCTGTTTCGTGATTTTCGTGGTCCCGGGTTTCGCTTCGCCACCACGAAGAGGCACGAATCGAAAGACGAAACCCACGAAGCAAGAGTTCGACCAAAGCAAGCCGCATACTTCGCCTAAACCATCTGCTTCACTACCTGTCCCAGATTTTTGTTGTTTTTGCTTGGCCGATGTGATAGAAAAGTAAATTGTTTCAGGCCTTTCGGCGCTCGTCATTCTACTTAAGAACAATTTAGTCAGTGATATATGGAAATGGAAGCAGCCCGCACCGGCACTTCGCGCACGACGGCAGTTGTGTATGCCGACGACTATTTGAACAAACTCACCGGTGAGAAGATCGAACGCGAATGCAGGAAACGGCTTGAGGAAGGC
>JADLDC010000075.1 GCA_020846885.1 Acidobacteriota bacterium
CAGGAACGCGTCAGCACCGCAAAAGAAATTTTTCCAATGTCTTTCGATGGTCTCGGAAAATGGGGTATGATAGAACAACTGGTCGACCTCGACCCGCTGTTGTTCAACGGCGTCGTGGGAGCGGCCTTCACCAGGCTCTCATCCAACGAGCTTGCCAACGTCACCGCCGGTGGCGGAATGGTCCCAACATTCGTGATCAGTCAAAGGTAATATGAAAAATCTGCTCTTGGCCGCGATGATCGTTGTCATCGTCAGCGGTGTCTTCGTTCTTAGTTCCAGTCGCTCTATTCATGCCCAACGCTCCCGCATTCTCTTTCGCTTGACCGAGGTGCCGCAAGCCAGGCCCACCGGCGAAAGATCGTCGGTCGCGTCGCTCCGTGAAAGCCGGATCGAGTTTCAGGACCTGACTCTTGAGGCAAACCGGTCCGCAAAGCAGCGGTTTCCGCTCTTTGACGGCAGCATTCACCAAGCGGCGCGGACCAGCTTCGAAGAACGCGGTCCAAGCGATTTTACCTGGAGAGGAAAGATCGAAGGCACCGACAACGACGTTATCCTGACGTTCAAGAACGGCCGTGTGGCCGGATTGATCTACGGCCCGCAGGCTGTGTATGAGATCGTTCCAGCCGGCGACGCGCATATCCTTGTTGAGCTCGATCAAGCCCGGTTTCCGGAGTGCGGCGGTGAAGTAATGGAAACCAAGCCGCAGGCAAACATACAGCCCCTTGCGCCCCAGGCCCCTGCGGATTCAGGCGACCGGATCGACGTTCTTGTCCTATATACCGCTGCGGTAAAGGCCTCGCTCGGCGGCGAATCGCAGGCGCAGACATTTGCTCAGGCAGCGATCGATTCGGCAAATACAACATATCTGAACAGCAAGGTCCGCCAGCGGCTTCGTCTTGTGCATGCGCAGGAATCGACCTTTGTCGAGACCGGTTCGTTGTCGAGCGAACTCAGCGGTTTTCGGCAAACGGCCGAAACCCAGAACCTACGTAATCAGTATAACGCTGACCTAGTGGCACTGATCTCCAATTCGACGGATAACTGCGGGATCGGTCAACTGGGTAACAGCGCGGGCAACTCAAATTGGGCATTTACCGCCACGTCGCGGACGTGCGCGGTGGGCAATTTGAGCTTTGCGCACGAGCTTGGGCACAATATGGGCAGCCACCATAACCCGGAAAGCGGCTCAGGAGCTGCATTCAGCTACGGTTACGGGCACTACGTCGATGGGGTTTTCAGAACGGTTATGTCCTATGTCGACCCTTGTCCGTCTGGCTGCACACGCAGGCCGTATTTCTCGAATCCGTCCGTTTTATTCGGGGCATACCCAACAGGGCTCGAGAACGCCAGAGATAATGCCCGATCGCTGAACAATATGTCAGACGTCATCGCAAACTACCGGTACAGCGGATCAAGCTTGACAATGAATGATCATAACGGGGGCGAGTTTATTCCCCGCCTGATCTCGCGCAACATTACGTGGACATCCGACGGACTGGCGGGCGGCAATGTTAAGATCGAGCTTTCACGAAATGAAAGTGTAAGCTGGGAAACGCTGGTTGCATCAACGCCGAATGACGGCGCAGCCATCGTAAATGTCACGGGACGTCCAACAAAAAACGCCCGCATTCGGATAACAAGCCTCGAATCGCCAACCGTGAGCGATTCCAGCGTTAGGAACATTGCGATAAGATGAAACCGGCCGAGATGACAACGCGCCTTCGCACCCTGACCGAAGAATATCTGCGCCTTGAGCATAAATTGAAGCTCGGGGGCGGGCCGGACAAGATCGCCAAGATCCACAAGCAGGGCAAATTGACAGCCCGTGAGAGGATCGAAAAGCTTCTCGACGCTGAAACGTACAGCCAGGAGATCGGGCTGTTGGTCGCCTATGATGAATACAACGGCCAGGCGCCGGCCGCGGCGGTCGTTACGGTGGTTGGTTTGATCGAGGGCCGGGAGTGCGTTATCGTGGCCAACGACGCCACGATCAAGGCGGGCGCGTGGTATCCCGAGACGATCAAGAAGATCCTTCGTGCGCAGGAGATAGCGATGCGCAACCGCGTACCGATCGTTTATCTTGTAGATTCGGCAGGTGTTAACCTTCCGTATCAGGGCGGCGTCTTTCCCGGACAATACGGCGCCGCGCGTATCTTCTATTACAACTCGATAATGCGGCATTATTTAAAGGTTCCGCAGATCTCGGCCGTGATGGGAATGTGCGTCGCCGGCGGAGCATATTTGCCGGCGTTGTCAGATGTCATCCTGATGGTCGAAGGCACGTCTTTTATGGGATTGGGCGGCGCCAATCTGGTAAAAGGTGCGACCGGCCAGACGACTGACAATGAAACGCTTGGCGGGGCGATGACGCATAACGCTATCTCGGGAGTTGCCCACTATCGAACAAAGAACGAGGACGAATGTCTCGAGAAGATCCGCTACCTGATAGCCGAGCTTCCGCCGAAGCAGGAACCGGCTGTTTCTGTAGCTTCACCGGCCGGCCCCAAAACTCATTGTTCTGTCCTTGAGCAGATCTTGCCCGAAGACCATCGCGCTCCTTATGATATGCGCGCGGTCCTGGATACATTTCTGGACAACGGCCGTATCGAAGAATTCCAGGCCGACTTTGCAAAGGAGATGATCTGCGGAACGGCTCGGATAGGAGGTATTCTGGTCGGCGTGATAGCGAATTCCCGCGGAATGTCGAAAGTTAAGCCGGGTGCTCCGCCTCGATTTGGCGGCATTGTTTATACCGAATCAGCCGAAAAGACTGCCTATTTTATTGAGAACTGCGACCGGCATAATACGCCTCTTCTGTTTGTCCAGGACGTCTCGGGTTTTATGGTCGGGGTCGAAGCCGAGCACAGCGGCATTATCCGCGCCGGTGCCCGCTTTGTCGAAGCCATGGCCACAGCCAAGGTCCCGAAGATAGTTTTGACAGTTAACCACGCATCCGGTGCAGGCTATTACGCCATGGCCGGGCAGGGGTTTGATCCTGATTTTATTTTCACTCTACCGACCGGGCGTATGGGCGTAATGGAAGGCGATTCCGCCGTACAGGCGATCTTTGGCACGCAACTCGACAAGCTGAGAAAGGAAGGTAAAGAACCGGATGAAGCGCTACTGGCAGAAATGCAAAAGGTCCGCGAAACCTACGACCGCGAGCTGGATGCCAAGCACGCCGCGGCCCGCGGGCTTGTGGATGCAATAGTTACCCCGGAAAATTTAAGTGAATCGCTTGTGCTTGCCTTGCAGACTTGTTTGAATACGAACAGACCGCATATCGGCGCGTTCGTTTTGGATAACGCATGAAGTGGCGAAAAACTGAAGGAGATGGAATTTGCGCTTGATAAGACAATTGAGGTCCTCTCAGCAACGCCAGCAGCGGTTCGCGGGATGCTCGGCGGCCTATCCGACGAATGGACCTCAAGCGGCGGCCGCGAAAATTGGGGGCCGTATGACGTGGTCGGCCACCTCATCAATTGCGATCGAACAAATTGGATCCCTCGTGCCCGGGTGATACTTGAACAAGGTGCCGACCGGGCCTTTCCCCCGTTTGACCGCTTTGCCCATTTCGAACAGTCTGCGGGAAAGCAACTGGGACAGCTTCTTGATGAGTTTGATGTTGCACGGGCCGCGAGCATAGAAACGGTTAGGGATTGGGATCTGTCCGACGGTATGCTTTCTCGCAAGGGCCATCACCCAGAATTCGGCGATGTTGCGCTTTCGCAATTGCTTGCTACCTGGACGGTCCATGACCTTACGCACATTCGACAGATCGCGACATCGATGGCAAAGCGTTATGACGCAGCGGTCGGCCCGTGGAAGACGTATCTTTCGATCCTGAAATGAATCATTGCCGTTGGTTTCTGTGAATCGCTTTGCCAGCTATGTTTTTAAGACCCAATTTTCGACTTACTTTGTCGATTCTCACTGTCGCAGCCATCAATCTTGTGCTCTGCGGTTCGGCCTCAGTTCTGGGCCAATCAGCCGACAGCGGCCCAAAGTTGATCGGTTCCGCTACATATTCAATGCCTGCATCGGCGATAGAGGCAGAGATAGGCGGAGATGTGACAATGGCCATCAGGGTTGAGTCGGACGGAAAACCAAGCCGGGCCGTTTTGATCTCGGGACCGACGTGGCCGTGCGGCAAGCAGCCCAATGACGCATTGCGAGAACTTTCCTCAACGTTGTCCGACACGATGATGAGCTTAAAGTTTATCCCAGCATCAAAGGATGGCAAGCCGATCGAACGAGAGATCGGCCTTAGGATAGCCTTAAAGAATCCAAAACTTTTGGGGCTACCATCGCCATCGATCGATCCAGTGACCGGAAAGCCGAAGATAAAGCAGATATCGGGTGGAGTCCTCAATGGAAAGGCCATTTTGTTGGAAAAACCCTTTTATCCGGCCGAGGCAAGAAAGAATCGCGACGGTGGGACCGTATCCGTTCAGGTGATGATCGATGAGGACGGGAACGTTGTTAGGGCAGGCGCCGTAAATGGTGCACCGACGCTTCAGTGGGTTTCGCGCGATGCCGCCTGCAGATCTAAATTCTCCCGAACGACGCTCAAGGGCGAACCGGTAAAGGTGTTCGGGGTCATTACCTACAATTTTATCCCGTAGCGGCGCGACCGTTCTCCCTCAGCGGCTTTGCTTGTGGCGGCGGGATGAAAGTTGTGTCGACCTCGAATCATTCACATTTTCCGATACCGCGCTAGAATAGGCTTATGACAAAGCTTCTTCCTGTTCTCATTCTGGCTTTGGCCGGCTTTGCATTCTCACAAACGGACGAACGGGCCATTCCGGCATATTCGGTCAATGACAAGTTGATCGGGCTCTCAAATCTTTACGGCGGCCTGAGCGATTGCTCCGTGCGGAGCGTTTCAGGCAAGGTAAAGGATGTTGATCGGGCCGCCGACCGAGCGGTCGTTACTATCAAGATAGACAAAAAGACAAAGGCAAAGGTGATCGTGCCGCTTGGCCGCGTTGCCGATGCCGACCGCAAGTCATTGTTCCGCCATTTGATCACCAAGAACAACCGCATACGGCTTTCAGGCTACGCATGCAATGCCGAGGAACCGTTCTCGGCCTTTAGCGTGGACCGCGTGTATTGACTGTTTTTTCCGTCTTTTCCGCCCCGGCCGCCGCCCAATACCACCTTTCGGCCCGGACCGAAAGGGCGGTGCGGTTAAGTCTTTCCAAACGAGGCACTTTCATGCCATAATTTCCCGGTCAAAATGCAATTGGGGCGGGGTAGTTTATGGAAGAAGTTCAGGATGAACGGGCAGTTTTCATCGCCCGATCGTGCGCCGAAATGTCGGTCGGTGAACGAAAGGCGTTTCTAGACCGCATCTGCAAAAATGACGCGGAATTGCGGCGGCAAGTAGAGATAGCGGTCGGCGAAAAACCGCATACGCAGGTCACCCAGGTCTATGCCAACGACTACGAAAGGGCGCTCCCCGATCATTATCGGCTGATACAGATGATCGGCCGCGGCGGAATGGCAGAGGTGTTTGCCGCCGAAGATAAGCGGCTCAAACGCAGGGTTGCGATAAAATTCTTGAACAGCGAGTTCCGGAAAGATCCGGACCGGATGCGGAGATTCAATCAAGAGGCCCGGGCCGCGTCCGCCCTTAATCATCCAAACATCCTCATTATCCACGACATAGGCGAGAACGAAGGCGTTCAGTTCATCGTCAGCGAATTTGTCGAAGGTGAAACGTTAGGTACGCGGCTTTTGCGCGGGCGAATACCGCTTGCCGAAGCGGTCGAGATCGCCATCCAGATCGCGTCCGCGCTTTCGGCGTCTCACCGCACGGGGATCGTTCATCGTGATATCAAGCCTGATAACGTAATGCTCAGAACCGACGGGAGCGTCAAGGTGCTCGATTTTGGGCTTGCCAAGGACACGGGAAATCCGTTTTCGAATGAGCCGGACTTCGACGCGAATACGCTGGACAGCGGGTCAACTTCACCCGGGTTGATCCTGGGTACACCGCAGTATATGTCGCCTGAGCAGGCAAGGGGAACTTTTCTTGACCGCCGGACCGATGTGTTCAGTTTGGGGATACTGATCTTTGAGATGGTCACAGGTCATTCACCGTTCCCGGGCAAGTGCATGATCGATATCATCGCGGCGATCATCGGCAAAGAGCCTCAGCGGGTTGAGGAGTATATCGAGAATCCGCCGCTGCGGTTGATCCGGATCATAAACAGGGCATTGCAAAAGAACCGCGATGACAGGTACGATTCGGTGGACCAACTGTTGTCAGATCTGAAAGACCTTCGGCACGACGTTGCCGGCAGGGAATATATCGGCCGTGATACGGCAAATTCGCCGCGGCGGAGGACGCTTCAGCATTCGGTCCGGACGGTCGCGGCGAAATTTGGGCGGTGGGAACCGATCCTGGTCGTTTTGGTCGCCGGCTGCCTTGTTTCTTTTGTTTGGTGGTACTTTCGCGCGGCCAATCGGCAAGTGCCGCCCGTTCCGTCGGCCATGCGCTCCGTGCCGATAACAAGCTGGAGCAGCGGACCGGGCGAATTGATGGCTGCGGCTTCCTTTTCTCCCGATGCCAAGATGATCGCGTTCGCGGCAACCAGGTCTGAATCTACAGAGATATGGGTCAAGCCGACCGTCGGCGGCGACGCTGTTCAGGTGACAAAGAACGGTTACTTCAATCAATTTCCCATTTGGTCACCCACCGGCCAGGAGCTTGCTTTTTACTCGAGGCGGGGCGATCATCGCGGGATATGGCGGTCGTCCTTCACCGGCGGAGCGCAGGTCCAGGTCGGAAGCGATATCGGGGGACAGGTACGGCCGGTCTATTGGGCAAGCAGCGGGAGGATCTATTTTCAGGCCGGGGATGAGCTCTTTTCGATAAATGAAGCATCCGGCGAGAGGTCGCAGGTGACCGATTTTCGATCTAAAGGCCTAAAACCGAGGGTGATAGAGATCTCGCAGGACGAATCCAGTATCGCCTATTCGGTCAAGGATGGCGATCTTTGGAAGGTTCGGGTCCAGCGACTCGATGCCGAGGCCTTCGAAGACGTCGCGGCCGTGAAGGATCAGGTCGATTATTTGGCATGGCATCCGAAAGGGAAGTCGGTGATCTTTAGTAATTCCGTCAATGGCGCGTTTCAGATATTTGAGGCACGCCTCGGCCAAACTGTTCCCGTCCAGCTTTCTACCGGTAATCTGGACCTTTTTGTCGAAGACGTTGCACCGGATGGTTCAAAGATCTTGTACAGTTCGTTAAATGAAACGTCCGATCTATGGCGGCTTGATACGCAAAGCATGGATGAGTCGATCCTTGCAAACGATGTTGCCGCCGAATACTGGGCGGACATTTCACCTGACGGAAAGCGCGTAGTGTTTCAATCGGTCACTCAGGTGAATAGGCCATTTTCCGGTTCGATCAACGTCTCTTCTGGCTCATCGGCAGAGCCGGCAAGCATGGTCGCTCCGCTGGGCTTCGCGCCAGTGTGGTCGCCGAACGGAGAATGGATCGCGTTCTTTAAGCGGACCCCGTCCGGCATTGAGATCTGGCGTGTGGGAGCGACGGGCGAGGACACGTTGAAACTCGCGGAAGGCCAGATACTGACACCCGCTTACAGCACGGTACCGTATTTGCAATTGGGGACTAACCCGCTCGCGTGGTCGCCAAACAGTGAGGGACTCGCGTATTCCGCGAGGACCAATGGGCTCTGGAACATTTTGATGGTCGGTGCGGATGGGACACAAGCCCGTCAGCTGACTGCGAACAAAGATGAAAATGAGGTCTTGGGCGGTCCTGTTTGGCTGCCCGACGGGAACCATCTTTGGTTCTATTCAGAATACACAGGCCCCGGCCCCTCGCGTCAGAAAGGCTATCGTTTGACAATGTATGGCGTGGACGGAGGATCACTGCGGGTCGTGTATGATGCCAAGGAGAGATTTTATGTCCTTGGAGCGGCGGGGGATGGGAAGAATATTATCATTGCTGAGAACGCAAACCCTGCCGCATTGACACCGATCAGCGAATCGGCAAATATCTATTCGCTGGATGCCGTGACCGGTACCAGGTCCGCGGTCCAAACGATCGAGAATGTTTATCTGAATAATATTCAACTTTCTAATGATGGCAGAACGATCGCCTATGTCTCTCGGCACGACGGGTCTTCAGAGATCTGGACCGTATCGGTTGGCGGCGGTGCCCCTAAACGGGTGCTGACCGTAAACGACCCGAAGGTCCTTTTCTCGACGCTGGCGTGGGCGCCGGACGGCCGCTCGATCGTTTTCGGAAAAGAAACCCATACAAACTTGCTATCAATGCTGACTGAATAGATCTGAGTGGAGGAGATCATTATGAACGAACTGATCAGAATGAGCCTCGCGATGGTTGTTTTTGGTGCTATCGTGCTGAGCCTGGCCTGCGGAAACAATACACAGAATTCCAATATGGCCGCAAACGGGACGGAAGCGGTTTCCGACCCGTGCGGTGCCCCGAATGCGGACGCAAAGATAGCAGCCTTGAAACAAAGGATCGCAAGAGAGATACAAGCCGGCGGCTACACCAAGTTGGAACAGCAGATAACGGATAAGAAATTCAGCTTCGATCTTGTGAAGTTTTCGTCGAGGGACCTGATCGAGCTTAGGCTGTACGGCCGCGTCTTGGGCAAGGGCAAGGGTGACAAGGAAACTACGATGGAGAATTTTTTCGATGTCATCGACGATTATCTGAGAGAAGGTTGTATCCAGAAGGTGACGATAGCCGAAAAGCCAGCTGGGGCCGAAGCGGTGCCGGGCGGATTCGAATGGCAGCTTTGTGAGTATCCGGATGTTTATTGTGACGGAGTCTGCAAACCGTCGTGCATTTTGCCGGATGCAATGCCGCCCGCAACATCAAATTCGAATAGCAGCACGAACTCAAGCAGTAATACGAATTCGAACACAAGTACGAACGCCAATTCAAATACCAATGCAAACGCAAAAACCGGAAATACAAATGACTGAAAATGGAAATGCGGGCCCAGCTCAAACGCGACGCTACCGTTGGGAGGATATGCCCCGCGAACGTGTCACGGATATGTTGGACCGGCGTTTGATCACGGCCGATCGAATGATGCTGGCTCACGTCTATTTGCAAAAGGGTTGTATCGTGCCTCAGCATTCGCATGAAAACGAGCAGCTTACTTATATCCTCGAAGGTGCTCTCCATTTTTGGATCGGCGAGAAAGGCGAGGAAGAGGTTACGGTCCGGGCAGGCGAGGTGTTGGTGATCCCATCAAACGTGCTTCATAAGGCAGAGGCGCTCGAAGATACGCTTGATGTGGACATCTTCAGCCCCCCGCGTCAGGATTGGCTAGATAAAACGGACGACTATTTGCGGAGGTAAACCTTAAAGTCTTTCATCTTACAAAGGAGCGGCCATCCTTTATATGACGGGAAGTTTTATTGAATTTTCATGGACCTTGGCCTTGATCGAAAAGTTGCGCTTGTAGCAGCCTCCAGCCAGGGTTTAGGCCGTGCCGTTGCAGAGGAGCTGGCGGCCGAGGGCGCAAATCTGGTGATGTGCGCCCGAGGCGAGGATGCGTTGCGTACGGCATGCGAGTCGATAGCGGACCGATCGGGGGTCGAGGTGCTCGGTATTGTGGGAGACCTTTCGCTCCGTACCGATATTGAACGTATAGTCAATGCGGGATCCGAGCGCTTTGGGCAGATCGATATTCTTGTCACAAATTCCGGAGGCCCGCCGGCTGGATCATTTGAAGGTTTAAGCCGCCAGGATTGGGACGCTGCCGTCAGCGGCCTGCTGTACAGCGCGATCGAGTTAACGCGGATGGTGTTGCCGGGAATGAAAGAACGCGGATGGGGCAGGATCTTGAACATTACGTCGATCGCCGCAAAACAGCCGGTCGACAACCTGATGCTATCGAACAGCATTCGGGCCGCTGTAACTGGTTTTGC
>JADLDC010000076.1 GCA_020846885.1 Acidobacteriota bacterium
AAGAATTTAGATCCAAGATCGCTGCGATACGAAATTAGGTCGGAGCCCCGGCTTTAGCCGGGACTTGATCCAAATGCGACGACTTCTGTTAAGAATTCTGGCCGTGATCGTAACCGGTGCCGTTCTTCTTTCGATCTGGGCCGCGGTCGATCTTTATATTCCGCACAATGTCGATATCCGCGACTTCGATCCGGATGAGGTTGCTCGGCTTGATACGGCGATGTGGCGGTCATATTATTCGCGGCAGCGGCTCAAACTATACTTTGAACTAACCGAACTTCTCGAAAAGCAGTATAAACTCAACTTCTGGCGGCGGCAGGCGATGGCATTTCGTGCCGCAAAGGCCGCATTTGTTTTTAAGGACGGCGAAAGCCGCGCTGATTATGAAAAGGCGCTTCCCGACCTCGAAAAATTCTACGCCGCGATCCGCGATATCAGCACGACCGATTTTGACGCAGATCAGGCAGCAAAACTCGAACTCGAATGGTGGATCGTCCACCGCCAGCGAAAGTCTTATCCGCCAGGCAGCCTTTCAAAGGCCCTCGCCGAAACCGCCGCCGCCATTTATGATCTCCCGCCAGAACGCTTCACCGAACACGCCAACCTCCGTGCCGAGGCAATGGAAATACGCGATACAAAAGCCGAACAAGGCGGCGTCGCCGAAGAAGACTGGGCCCGCATCGACGACCTGCTCCATCGCTCATGGCGTTCCTTGCATCACGCGGTAAATGAAAAATAGTTTATAATGTCTGCCATGAGTGATACGGTTTTATCACAGATCGAAAACAGCATCCTGAGCCTGACGATAGACCAGCAGCGTCAGTTGTTATCGAGGCTTTCGGATAAGCTTCGGCGGGATTCTGCTGTTGTGCCTGATTTCGAATCAGAACTCGCACAGATGGCGGTGGATCAAGATATCCGTCGGGAAATACGCGAGATCGAATTGGATTTCAGATCGACAGAGTTTGACGGACTGGCCGAATGATCGGACGCGGCGATATTTATTTCGTAGATCTTGATCCCGTAAAAGGACGCGAGCAATCAGGCCGGCGTCCTGTTTTAGTGTTATCGGTCGATGCCATCAACAACCTGCCGCTGGTTGTAACGGTGGTCGTTGGGACAAAGGGTGAAAATGTGCGGCGAGAGTTTTCGACCAACGTTCGCGTTTCTCCCGCCGAAAGCGGCTTGCCGATCGAGACCGTGTTTCTTTGTTTTCAAATTCGGTCGATCGACCCTCGGCGTTTCCCGGCCGCACCTGCCGGAAAGCTAGCAGAAAGTACTTTGGAGAAAGTAGAAAACGCCGTACGGCGCTGTCTTGGATTGTGAAAGAAAAACTATTAGACCTGCTCGCCTGTCCGACTTGCGGCGGCGACATTTTGCTGGCGAACGCGGGCAAATACGAAGACAAGGAAATTATCGAAGGCGTTCTCACATGCAAAAAATGCGAGCGCGAATACAGAATAGTGCGCGGTGTTCCGCGGTTTGCCGAGATGGACAAGGTCGAAGCGGACAAGGCCGCGACCGCCGGCAACTTTGGCTGGCAGTGGAAGAATTTTACGCAGGAAGATGAACGGTACAGCGAACAGCTTCTAGGCTGGCTGCAGCCCGTAAAGCCTGAGTTTTTCGATGGCAAGATCGTCCTCGAAGGCGGCTGCGGCAAAGGCCGCCACACAAAATTGGCCGCCGAATGGGGAGCGAAAGAGGTTGTCGGCATCGATCTTGGCGAGGCGGTCGAATCCGCCTTCGACCTGACCCGCAAAATGCCGAACGTGCACATTGTCCAATGCGATATTTTCAAACTGCCGTTCAAGA
This sequence comes from Acidobacteriota bacterium, assembly GCA_020846885.1. Lineage (GTDB taxonomy): Bacteria > Acidobacteriota > Blastocatellia > Pyrinomonadales > Pyrinomonadaceae > OLB17. The sequence goes on from JADLDC010000076.1 coordinate 1,813, forward strand.
AGATCTTTGATTATGCATTCAGCGTCGGCGTTCTGCACCACACACCCGACCCGAAAAAGGCGTTCCTTTCGCTTGCCGGCAAGGTGAAAAAAGGCGGCAGCATCTCCGCCTGGATCTATGGCGCCGAGAACAATGAGTGGATCACAAAATACGTAAATCCGGTCCGCGAAAGTTTTACTTCCAAGATCAGCCAACCAATGCTTTACCAGCTTTCAAAGCTGCCCACACTAAGCCTTTTTCTTACCACAAAGCTCGTTTACCGCCCGGCGAATATCGCCGCAAAGCCGATCGCCGCCAAGCTTTTTTACAACGATTATCTAAACCATCTCGGCACCTTCGGCTGGCGCGAGCATCACAACATCGTCTTCGATCATCTTGTCGCCCCTACGGCGTTTTATATCGGCAAAGACGATTTCGAGAAATGGTGGGCCGAGATCGGTGCCGAAGATGTGGAGATCACTTGGCACAACAGCAACAGCTGGTGCGGATTCGGACGGATCTAAACCACAGAGACACAGAGGCACAGAGAAAAGTAAATAATCCCCCCTGTGCCTCTGTGTCTCTGTGGTAAAACTTAACCATGAAATTCGACAACGGGATCGATCGAAAATACCGCCAATCCGTCAGGGCCGCGTTTGATGCGATCATGGCCCACGGCACCGATCTGCAGAAAAAGATCGCCGGGCAGATCGTCGATTCGAACATGCTTGTTCGCGTCGCACCGGTCAGCCAGGTGAACGCCTCGGGTGTGACCGGCCTGATCGATCCCGGAGCAACTAACGAACGCATCGCCGAGGAACATCTCAGCCTGCGCGAAGCCCTCGGCGAGATATACATCGCGATCGCCGAAGAAACCATCGACACCGGCGGCCAACGCGGCTGCGAAGGGACATTCGTTCACGAAGGCCGCCATGCCTACGATTTTGCCCGCACCATCGCGAGCTTTTCGAACGCCGATGTGAATCCGTTAAGCCTTTTCGATCCCACGCTTTACGAACTCGAACTCGAAGCTCACAAAATATCGGGCGACTACATGCTCTGCATGAACAAACCCGAATACATCGACGAAGGCCTGGGCCTCATGATCCTTGGCCGCGACGCTGCAACCAGCCCTTGCTACGTCAGCGACGCCGGCATCCACCGCCGCCTCCACGAAAGCTACGGCCTAGACCCCAACGGCAACCAAGGCCCGCGAGCCAGCGAATTGCTAGGCCTTCGCCTAAAATAGGCAGAAACACGACCGGTAGGGAGTGTGCCTTTCGATTTTGGAATTGAGATTGCGGAATGCGGATCTCAAATCCAAAATCCAAAATCGGCAATCCAAAATGGGGTGGCACACTCCCTACCGGTCGTGTTTCCGCCTTTTGTGGCAAAATAGACCTATGAGTACCGCGCTTCCGCAGGAGATGCAGCAGCACACCTATGCGATCATGGATCGCGTGGAGGATTCGCATTGGTGGTTTGTCGGCCGCCGGGCTATTCTCGAGTCATTTCTTAGAAACATCGTTCAGCAATTCGGCACTCCGCATTCCGCACTTCGCATTTTGGACGTCGGGTGTGGGACAGGTGCGAATATTGAGATGCTTTCGCAATTTGGCGTTGCGGAAGGCGTCGATGTCTCCGACGATGCTTTGGAATTTTGCCGAAAGAAAGGCCTTACCGTGCAAAAGGGACTTGCGGAAACGCTTCCCTACTCGGACGAGGCTTTTGATATCACAACTGCACTGGATGTGATCGAACATCTTGATGACGACATCTCTGGCTTGCGCGAGATGCATCGCGTCACCAAAACCGGCGGATATTCGCTTATCTTTGTGCCCGCCTTTATGTGGCTCTGGGGCGTACAGGATGATATTTCGCATCACCGCATTCGCTACACACGAAAACAGATCGTTGAACGGATAGAAAAGGCCGGATTCACCGTCGAGCGGGCGACCTATGCCAATTTCACATTCTTTGCACCGATCTTGGCGGGCCGCACGTTGATGAAGATCACAGGCGTAAAGCCGGAATCAGAGAACAACGTCAATATCTCCGCATTGAACGGCCTGTTCGGCAAGATCTTTTCCGCCGAACGGCTCTGGCTAAGAAACCTTAGTTTCCCCTTCGGTGTTTCTATTGTTGTTGTCGCGAAAAAGAAGTAAACCAATATTTCCCATTCTTCGGGTTCTGACCGGGGCCGCAACGATATCGGGCGAACCTGGAACCATATAGTGCACACTCAATGCGTCTCCTACCCGGACGGCTTTCCATTTGCACATTCTATCTAAAAGGTTGATAAGCCTTGAATTTACATCCCTTGCAACGCGGTCCCGCCAAACCGGTTACCGCTCTTGGCACGGTGGTTGCCGTTGTATAGACCTGCACGCTAGATCGAAGATCGAAACTGTGGACGAAAACCGCACAGCGCGCAAGAACTCAAGAGGGAGATAGATTCATGAGAAATATTCTGAAGTTTGGGATCATTTCATTCGCATTTGCGTTCGGCCTTATTCTGATAAATGCAGACACGGCAAACGCACAGAACCGCAGTTATAGACAGCGCGACAGGCGCGCGCAGCGAGAGTATCGAAGAGATATCCGCGACGCCAGGCGTGATTATCGCCGTGACCTTCGCCGCGGCGAGAACCGACGCGAGGCGCGCCGCGAATACCGCGATGACCTGAGGGACGCTCGGCGGGAGTATATCCGCAACGTTCGCCGCGGCCAGTCAGGCTGGTACTACACTCGCAACAACCGCCGATATTACAGGCCGTATTCGTCCTGGAACTATCGTAACGGCTATTTCATCCGCCGGTACTAAGTCGGTGAACGCTAGGCGATAAAGTGGGTGTGTGAAAGACTAAAAGTCTGAGGCATCAACGCATTTTTGAACGCGGATCAAGCGGAACCAGAGCGGATCTTTACGGATCTATCCGTTTTGATCCGCTCTGGTTCCGCCTGATTCTCGTTCAAATTGCTTCCCTTCTGGAGTAGGTTAAAGTTTTCAGACATCCTCTTTTTTTTTGATACAATCGCCCGCGATGGAATATACCGGCGAAGATTTTTACTGTGAGCAAGTATTGAACGGCAAAACCCAGGTTAACAAAGTGTTGGAGACCGAGCGGACGCTTGCCTTTCACCATACGCGGCCGTTCTGGGAAACGCATATCGTCGTTATCCCAAAAGTGCATGTCGGTTCGCTGCTCACGATCACAGACAATGGCCTGTTGATCGAATTATTGGAAACGGTAAAGCGGGTCGCCGCCCAGGTCGTTGAGGAAAAAGGAGCGGCCAGAGTGCTGACAAATCTAGGCGAATATCAGGATTCCAAGCATCTGCATTTTCATGTGAATTCCGGGGAGAAGTTGAGAGGATAGGAATTTACCACAGAGGCACGGAGACACAGAGAGCAAAAGAAAATCAATTGTTTGGCTCAATAACTATCCTTTCCAAGTAAATCTCTGTGCTCTCTGTGTCTCTGTGGTAAAAATAATCTCTCACCATAAACTCTTCGCGGCGAATATCTTCCCTTTTGGCCAATCAGAATTTGTTACTGCGTAAGTAAACCCTTTTGCGATCGCAAATGCACCGATCTCGCCTTTGTTAGATAGAGCGAGGAACGCGACCTGCATTTCCTTTGCCTTGGCCGGATCGCGCTTTACAATGCGCCGAACGGCTTCGCGGCATGCCTGTTCAGGTGTTCGGCCAAGCCGCATTTGCTCGACGACCGTGTGCGTCCCGCAAATTCGTATGACCTCCTCACCAACACCTGACGAAACTGCCGCGCCGACCTCGTTATCGACAAACATTCCGGCACCGATGATCGGCGAATCGCCGACGCGGCCGCGCATCTTGAACGCCATGCCGCTTGTCGTTACCATCGCCGCCATTTTTCCCGAAGCATTGAGTGCGGCCGTCGCCATCGTGTCGTGATTGAATGAACCGTCATCGAATCGGTACGGCGGCGGAATGTGCTGCGAAATCGGTTTGCGGTTTTCGATGTTTATCTCGGGCTTGTACTTCGATTTTTCAAGCCATTTCTTCCATTCCTTTTCCGCGTCCGCCGAAAGCTTCCCGTCCTCAAGCGGAAAACCGCTCTCGACCGCAAACTGCTGCGCACCTTCGCCGGAAAGCAGCACATGCGGCGTATTTTCCATCACCTTTCTCGCGACCGAGACCGGATGTTTTATCCGTTCGAGAAACGAAACGGCTCCGCATCCGCCGCCGCCATCCATGATCGATGCGTCAAGCGTCACATGCCCGTCGCGGTCCGGCCACGCGGCCAGCCCAACGCAGCAGCTCGGTTCACCCTCAGAAGCGCGGCCCGCAGCTTCGACCGCATCCAGCGGGCTCCCGCCTTTCGACAGCACAGGCCAACCGCCATTGTTTGCCGTGATGCCGCTGTCCCAGGTTGAAACAATGACCGGTGTCTTCACGCGAAGCGTTGAAGACCTTTCACCTTTCTGCGAAGAAGCCGTCCCGGCAAGCAGAAGCGGCAATCCGGCAACCGGAAGCTCTAAGAAACTCCGTCGATCCATTAATTCCTCCAAAGCTTTTCGTTCGATCTTCTGTATATTAACCAATCGTCCGCGTTGGTTCCAAAGTCCTTTGGTTCCGTTTCGCTCCTTTTGTGCCCTTCGCGTCTTCACCTTCGTGCCCTTTGTGGTGAACAGATCTTCAGAACCCAAAAACCAGAGCGATGGCACAAAGATCGCAAAGAAAGATCCGCCAAAAGTTCGCACAGGGCCCCGACAAAGCCCATCCACTGTATTTTCCCCTCCGGAAAGAGTAAATTGATAGGTTTGCTGGTGCAAATAATGGATTCGACCGAGATCAAAACCCAAGCCTCCGCGCCGGAGCTTTCGCTATTTTTGCCCGTATTGGACGAAGAGGAAAATCTGCGACCGATGTACGAAAAGATCAGGGCCGCGCTCGATGCGCTCGGGAAATCGGCAGAAGTGATCTTTGTCGATGACGGTTCGACGGACAAGAGCTTGTCGATATTAAAAGAAATTGCGGCCTCAGATGATCGCGTCCACGTCATATCGCTCCGCCGAAATTATGGCCAAACGGCGGCAATGTCCGCCGGCATCGACGCGGCCCGCGGCGAAATTCTCATCCCGATGGACGCCGATCTGCAAAACGACCCGGCCGACATCAAACGGCTGCTCGAAAAACTGGACGAAGGATATGACGTCGTTTCCGGCTGGCGAAAAAATCGCCAGGACAAGCTCATCTCGCGAAAAATTCCGTCGCGGATCGCGAACCGCGTTATCTCATGGATAGGCGGCGTGCCGCTCCATGATTACGGCTGCAGCCTGAAGGCCTATCGCCGCGAGGTCATCCAGGACGTAAAGCTCTACGGCGAAATGCACCGGTTTATCCCGATCTACGCCGCCTGGGCCGGTGCCCGCGTCACGGAGATACCCGTCGATCACCACGCCCGCACAATGGGCAAATCAAAATACGGCATCTCGCGCACCGCAAAGGTCATCTTTGACCTCATGACCATAAAATTCATGGCGTCGTATCAGACCAAACCGATCTACGTCTTCGGCACGTTCGGTATGATCGCGTTCCTACTGGCCCTGATCGCCGGCATCTGGGCCATCGTCCTAAAATTCGAAGGCACGTCCTTCATCCTAACGCCGCTGCCGGTGATAACGGTCGTGATGCTGGCGATATCGGTCCAGTTCTTTCTAATGGGACTTCTCGCCGAATTGCTCGTGCGTACCTACCACGAATCGCAAGATAAGGCCATCTACGCTGTGAGGGAGAGAATCGGATTCGATGGCTAGTGTCTTATTCACCTTCATTGAAACTTCGAGGTTCACACGTGAGGTTCAGCGAATTCTCACCGACGATGAATACACAAAACTGCAATGGCGTCTCATCGAATTTCCCGACGCAGGCGACATCATTCCCGGCAGTGGCGGCATCCGAAAGATACGCTTCTCGGCAAAAGGCAAGGGCACGAGAGGCGGAGCACGGGTGATATACTATCTTGCGGTAACCCGCGAGAAGATCTTCATGCTGGACATCTATGCCAAGAATGAGAAGACCGATCTCGATGCTGCACAACTCAAAGAACTGAGCGATATCGTGAAGGAGTGGTTAAAAGAATGAACACGGAACATTTCGAACAGCTGAAAGGGAGCGTCGTCGAGACGGGCAGGATACTCCGTGAAGAAAAGCCGCCGTCGCGAGAGTTCCGATTCGAGGTAGTCGATAATCCACAACCCTCGGAAGAACGATGGGCTATTTGTATCGACTCGGACGATCACCAGTTGCTCATTCCCCGTAAGCTCTACCTTGTCCGCTTCGGTGAAACAGGAGTGTGGGTCCGCGATGAAAACGGCGAAACGACAAGCTGTGACGTGGACGATTTCTTGCCGGTAGCATTTGCTCCGGAAGTACAGCAACTTCTAGCTGAAGCTGCGTGATAACACGAGGGCACCTCGCTATCGAGCCGGATTCAACATGGAAAATGAGGTCGATTGTCCAGGATGTGGGCGCGTAATTGATACGTCTCACAATTTAAAGAAGTGTCCGATGTGTGAACACTCGCTGATACATTTGTACAAAGAACCGGTGACGGTTAAATGGTACAAGTGGGGGCCGTATCCCTTCCTCCTTGCCTTTACTTGTTCAATCGTCCTCGCAGCTGTCGTCGGGACTATCGCATCCGCATTTATCTCTCAGCCAAACTCGGTCTGCGTTTTTCCGATCACGATTTTATCAATAGTGGTGATGTACCAGAGCTTCAGATTTATCTATTCGAGACTGAAGGCGGAGCAGGAAGAGGCACCGTTGCCTGAGAAGGATCATCACTAAGAGAAGCGCTAAGATGTGCGGAATAGCAGGTTGGATCAACCTGGACACAACTAAACCGAACCACAACGCCGAACCGGTGCTGCACTCTATGTGTGAGCGGATCGTGCATCGCGGGCCGGATTCTGAAGGGTTGTGGACGGACGAGACGGTCGCGTTGGGGATGCGGCGGTTGTCGATCATTGATCTGAAGACGGGCGACCAGCCGGTGTTTAGCGAGGATAGATCGGTCGTCGTGATGATGAACGGCGAGCTGTACAACTACCGCGAGGTCAGGGCCGAACTTGAGAAGGACGGGTTTAAGTTCGTCACGAAAACGGACACTGAGATACTGCCGCATCTTTATGTGAAATATGGCGATGCGTTCCTCGATCACGTCAACGGAATGTACGCATTTTCGCTGTGGGATTCGCGTCGGAAAAAACTCATCATCGCCCGCGACCGCTTTGGCGAAAAGCCGCTGTATTACGGGATTTTCGACGGAAAACTGATCTGGGCGTCCGAACCAAAAGCGATCCTCGCTCACCCGGCCGTAAATGCCGAACTCGACCTAAACGCCCTGCGCCATTACGCCTCCTTCGACTACATCCCGGCCCCGATGTCGATCTACAAAGGCATCCAAAAACTCCCGGCCGCGCACGTTCTGATCGTCGAAAACGGCGAGGTCAAAACGCGAAAGTACTGGGATATTTCGTGGGCCAAAGGTCCAACAAACTTTAGTTTGTTGCCCGCCGCAAACTCGAGCAACGGCGGTGGATCTGGGATCGACAGTTCAACAAACTTAAGTATGTTGGACATTGGGGCGACAAACTTAAGTTTGTCGGACAGGGCAGCGCAACTTCGCGACCTCCTCTCCGACGCGGTTCGCATGCGGCTGGTTTCGGACGTGCCGCTTGGCATACTGCTTTCAGGCGGCATCGATTCATCGACGGTTGCGGCATTTGCAACTCAGCATGCGACCGAACGTGTCAAGACATTCTCGATCGGATTTGAAGAAGATTCTTTCGATGAATCGAAGTATGCAAGACAAGTAGCGAAGCATCTCGATACCGAGCATTACGAAGACAAGCTCTCCGCCGCAACGGCCGGCGACTTGATATCTGAGATCGGCAAATGGCTTGACGAGCCGATGTCTGACGGCTCTTTGATACCGACATTTCTGCTTGCGCGGTTTGTCAGAAAACACGTAACGGTCGCGCTTGGCGGCGACGGCGGCGACGAGCTTTTTGCCGGTTATCCGATGTACTACGCCCATACGGTGGCCGCGAAATACAACAAGATCCCGGCGTTTCTCCGCTCCGGCCTGATCGAACGTGTGGTCAATGCCCTGCCCGTTTCGACTAATAATTTATCTTTCGATTACAAGGCAAAACGCTTTGTCCGTTCGGCGAGATACGATGATGTGACGCGGCATCACGGCTGGTTCGGTTCGTTCTCGATCGACCAGCATAGGCAGTTATTTACAAAGGACTTTCTAGCCCAAACCGACGCCGACATCTATCGCGGCGTCCGCGAACTGGTCGATGCGTCCAACGCAAAGAACGTCATCGAACGAATGCAGTACGCCGATATCAATTTCTATCTTGCCGAAGACATCCTGACCAAAGTTGACCGTTCCGCTATGGCCGTCAGCCTAGAAACGCGTGCCCCGTTCCTCGACCCGCGAGTCGGCCAATTCGCCGCGTCCATCCCGGTCGAATACAAACTAAAAGGCAAGAGCGGCAAGATCATTCTCAAAGAGACGATGAAAGATCTGCTCCCGCAAAATATTCTTCATCGCCCCAAAAAAGGCTTTGGCATCCCGATCGCCGAATGGCTAAAGGGACGATTGAATTCGCTCATGCACGATATGCTCTCGCCCGAACGGCTGCACAAACAGCGGCTGTTCAACGTAGAATATGTTCAGAAGCTGATCAACGAGCACGAGAACGGGGCCGCATCGCATCATAAGGAATTGTGGACACTGCTAGTATTTCAATTGTGGTGCAATAATTTTCTGCAGAAGCCCGCGCGTTAATGCAAGTTCAAAAAGAACGAACCGCAACAAAAATGGAAGACAATTTCACAATCGATCAGATTAGGGATGAAATAATAAGATTCAAGAACGACCCCGATTTCCAGAAACTGGAAAACTTCTATTATTCAAAATCATTTTCTGAAATTTTGGGTGTTAGCAGACGAGAAGTAAGCCATAGTGGATTTCTTGCTTGGTTGCTTAACAACACAGAGAGTCACAACCTTGGGGAGTTTCCGATAAAGAAGTTCCTAGACATCGTTCTAAAATTTAGTTCTAACAAGCTAAAAGACAGACATTCAGAACTATACAATTCGTTTGTAACAGAAGATTATGAAATTGAGCGTGTATTCGTTAAACCTGAATTTTCCATAAAAAATGTAGGACGATTGGATATTTTCGTTGACCTAACTCTTTCAATTGCTAACAGGCAGCGAAATGTAAAACTAGTCATAGAGAACAAAGTTGAAAGCAAAGAGAATAACGATCAAACAAGTAACTATTACAATCATTTCGATTCGACAAAAGTAGAGGGCGAGATAATCATCTACATTTATCTGACGCCAATTTCAACACTTGAACTTATTGAATTGACCGAAGCTGAATGCACTTGTAAAGAGTTCATTCAAATAAACTATCAATCTATCGTTGACTATCTAATAGAACCAGCATTAAACCAAAGTGTTTCAAGTAGAACAGAAAATATACTGACTGAATATTTGAAATCACTTAGTCAACCGTCTATCGATTACGAAATCGACGGACATAAACAAGAACTTATTATGGCTTTGGGAAATGAAGAAAGAAGACTTTTGTCAAGTTTTTGGAACAAAAACCAAAAATTGATTTTGGCATCTCTATATGCAATCAGTTCAGACCCTGAACAGGAAAAGGATACGAGAGATAGCATTAGAGAAGCACTTGATAACTTGTCTCCCGATAAAGACAGAAGTACATTCAACATTAAATACAACGGAGAGATTTTTAGTCGAAATTTTAAAAAATCTGATATTGGACTTCAAACCGTAAACTTGTTGAATGCAAAAGGGTTGATTGATGACAACATCATCGGATTTTTAAAAGAAGACAAGAGTTGTAATTTTTTACTGCTGAAGAAGAAAGAAGACTTTACGGAAACAGAAATTAAATACAGAAAGTACAAAACAAACGATGCTCCTGAACTCATTTACAAAGGAGACGAATTTTATATCGCAAGAAATTGGGGAATCGGAAACATACACAAACTGATAGATAAGTTTACTGCCAAATTTCCAGGACTCGAATACGAAACCACCTGACAGGTAATCACGCCATGCCAACGCGCGGGCTTCTTCAATGAGGCGTATTCACGTATCATTATCTTATATGAAAACCCTATACCCCGAGATCGAGCCGTTTGATTCAGGCATGTTGAAGGTGTCGGATATCCACGACATTTATTATGAGCGTGTAGGAAATCCCGATGGCATTCCTGTTGTGTTCTTGCACGGCGGGCCGGGCGGCGGGTTGATCCCGATGTACCGGCAGTTTTTTGACCCGAAGGCATATCACGTCATTCTGTTCGACCAGCGCGGTTCGGGCAGATCGACGCCGCATGCCGAACTGCGCGAGAACACGACGTGGGACCTGATCAAAGATATCGAAGCTCTCAGGGAAAAATTCGGCATCGAAAAATGGCATGTCTTTGGCGGCTCATGGGGCTCGACGCTTAGCTTGGCCTATGGCGTCACGCATCCCGACCGTTGTTTGGGATTGATCCTCCGCGGCATTTTCCTAACGCGAAAGAAAGAGCTGGCGTGGTTCTATCAGCACGGAGCTTCCGAGATCTTTGCCGATTTCTGGGAACGATACCGCGACGAGATACCCGAAGCCGAACGCGGCGATTTCATCACCGCCTATCACA
>JADLDC010000077.1 GCA_020846885.1 Acidobacteriota bacterium
CGAAGCAAGGTCGTAAAGGTCGATGTTTTGGCAAAAGAACCTGTCTGGACCGATGTTGTCCCTGAATCGGCTGAAACGCTGAACGGCGTCGGCTTTATCAACGATCAGCTTGTCCTCAATTATTTGCGGGATGCGCACACGGTGATAAAGATCTACGAGCCGAGCGGAAAATTTGTTCGTGAGGTCCAGCTTCCCGGCATTGGTTCCGCGGGCGGCTTTGGCGGCAAACGGGCCGACAGCGAAACATTCTATTCCTACTCAAGCTACAACGCTTCGCCGACGATCTATCGATACGATATGAAGACCGGCAAGAGCAAGTTGTTTCGGACGGCGAATGTGAAATTCGACGGTTCGCAATATGTGGTCGAGCAGGTCTTTTACAATTCAAAGGACGGGACACGCGTGCCGATGTTCCTGACCTATAGGAAAGGCCTGAAAAAGAACGGTGCGAACCCGACCATTCTTTATGGCTACGGCGGTTTCAATATTCCGCAAACGCCGGGATTCTCTGTCGCGCGTGTGCCGTGGCTTGAGATGGGCGGCGTTTATGCGGTTGCGTGCCTCCGCGGCGGGAGCGAGTACGGCAAAGACTGGTGGGCGAACGGCGCCAAGCTGAAGAAGCAGAACGTGTTCGACGATTTCATCGCCGCCGGCGAATGGCTGATCGCAAACAAATATACCGCAACGCCAAAGCTTGCCATCCAGGGCGGATCGAACGGCGGGCTTCTGGTCGGTGCCGTGCTTAACCAACGCCCCGATCTGTTTGGTGCGGCACTGCCGGCGGTAGGTGTTATGGATATGGTCCGCTTTCCAAAGTTCACTATCGGCTGGGCGTGGACATCGGATTACGGCTCGCCCGATGACGCAACCGAGTTCAAGGCGCTCTATGCCTATTCCCCGCTACACAACATAAGGCCCGGAACAAAATATCCGGCTACCCTTGTTACGACATCGGATCACGACGACCGCGTATTTCCGGCCCACAGCTTCAAATACGCCGCCACCCTGCAGGACGCCCAGGCCGGCAACGCCCCGATCCTGATCCGCATAGAAACCAAAGCCGGCCACGGAGCCGGAAAGCCAACATCAAAAGTGATCCAGGAACAAGCCGATATCTACGGATTCCTAGTCAAAAACCTGGGGATGAATATGAAATAAGATCACGCAAACTCCACGCCACGGTCATCCGGACCCGGGTTTCGCTCTTTGCTTGTTCTTCTGCGGTTAGTCGTCCGATCGCAGAAGAAGGGGTTCACCGGGATTGATTCTAAGTAGCCGATTGATGGAGACGATTTCTTATTTCGTGAATTTTAGAATCTTGTTCGGCACATTTCGTGGTCTATTCTGTGGCTCCTCCAGCCTAGATACCGGAAACAAAGTCGAAATATGCGAGCGAATAGTCGTTCCTTATTTCAGGATGCACGTTGAACCGACTCTGCCACTGAGCGAATGGCATCTTCGTAGGCCTGTTCCTGCCGGCAAGACCAGATCCGCGATATAATAACCGCGATCTATGGAACCGCTTGCAAATCGGATACGGCCGACGATGCTTGATGAATATGTCGGGCAGCGGCATCTTGTCGGCGCGGGAAAGCCGTTGAGACTGGCGATTGAACAGGGCCACGTATTTTCGTTCGTTCTTTGGGGCCCGCCGGGCACGGGGAAAACCACGCTTGCGCGGATCTATGCAAATGCCATCAACGCGGAATTTTACGAGCTCTCCGCCGTTTCGGCAGGCAAAGAAGATATTCGCCGCATCGTAAAGACACCGTCACTCGACGCCCGGCCGCGTGTTTTGTTCCTTGACGAGATTCATCGTTTTAATAAAGCGCAGCAGGATTTTCTGCTTCCGTTTGTCGAAAGCGGCGAGCTCGTGCTGATCGGCGCAACTACCGAAAATCCTTCCTTCGAGGTGATCCCGGCCTTGCTTTCGCGGCTGCGGGTGTTCGTCCTGAATGAGCTATCGGATGAAGACATGGCCGCCATCATCGGCCGAACCGGCTATGACCTCAACGCGGATGCCCGCGACTGGCTCATCGAAATGGCAAACGGCGATGCGCGCCAGGCCATTACGATGATCGAGAATACAGCACGGCTTTATGACTCCATCTCAATTGAGACGCTAAAAGAAACACTCCAATCCAAGTTCCTCAGATATGACAAAAAAGGCGAAGAGCACTATAACGTTATCAGCGCCTTTATCAAATCAATGCGGGCGAGCAAACCGAACGCGGCGATGTATTATCTGGCAAGAATGATAGAATCCGGCGAAGATCCGAAATTCATCGCCCGAAGAATGGTCATCTTTGCCTCCGAAGACATCGGCCTGGCACAGCCGACGGCCCTTGTCGTTGCGAACGCGGTTTTCCGTGCGGTAGAGACCATCGGCCTGCCGGAATGTACACATAACCTTGCTCACGGCGTCGCATATCTGGCTAACGCAGCGAAGGACCGCGGTTCGACGGCCGCGATAGGGCGTGCGATGGACGACGCGAAAAAATTCGGCAATCTGCCGGTTCCGATGCAGATCCGAAATGCTCCGACCAAACTGATGAAAGACCTTGGGTACGGAAAAAAGGGCGAGAACGAGTCGGACGACCTGATGCCCGAAAAATTAACGGGACGAAACTACTTTGAATAGCGAACGGAAAACAACTATGAAAACCCTGATCCTTCTCTTTGCTCTCGCCCTGCTGCCGGTGGCAATAACAGGCCAAACAACAAAAGACATCGTCCCCACGCGTGAAATGGAACGCATCAATTGGATGGATTTCCGCGACGCGGTGCCGTCAAAGATCAACACCGTGATCTTGCCGACGGGCACGCTTGAACCGCATGGAGTAATAAACAACGGGGCCGATATCACCGCACCGTTCGGGATGGCAAAGACCATAGCCCGCCGCGTCAACGCGATGATCGCCCCGACGCTTCCCTACGGCATCACCGGGGCGATGGAAGCATATCCCGGCGCGTTTCAGATCAATGAGGCCGCTTATCGCCCGTTCGTTAAGCAGATCCTCGAAGGGCTGGCCAAAAACGGTTTCAAGAATATTATCATCCTGAACGGCCACGGCGGAGGCCAGACCGCCGTGCTGCAATCCGTCGCCGCCGAGGTTGCCGGCGAGCGAAAGGTACGGACGCTTGTCATTAATTGGTGGTCATTCGCGTCCGACGAGACCAAGGCCGTTTTCGGCGAAGACGGCGGCCACGCGGGCTGGAACGAAACCGCTTTCATCCAGGCACTCGACCCGACGTTGGTGCACTCCGAAAAATACAAACCAGAACTCGCGACGCCATACCCGACCGCCGGCACCTGGAGCGCGGTGCCGTTCCCGTCCTCGATCGGCCTCTATCAAAAAGGCCAGGGCTACCCAATATTCGATCAGGCAAAGGCCGATGAGTATTACAAAAAAGTTACCGACAAGGTCGCAAATTTTGTAAACGAAGTGATCGCCAAATGGGACATGGCCGGCCTTTGAACTGGCCGCCGAGACGAACCTGCGTACTATCTCAATTTCGTGGTATATTGAGCTTCACTTCTGACTATGCGGTGTCGTTGGTCATTGAACAAATATGAAGGATCCCTTGCGAAAAAAGACAAATCGAGACGCTATCCTGGACGCCGCGGACAGGCTGCTGGCCAAGTCCGGATATAGAAAGATGACCATCGAGGACCTTGCCCTGAAAGTAGGGATCGGGAAAGGCAGTGTTTATCTGCACTTCGAGAGCAAGGAAGATATTGCACTTTCGCACATCGACCGGATAATTTCCAGGCTCATCCTCGATCTTTGGGAGATCGCCAAGGGCGAAGGTTCGCCGGAACAACGCCTGCGAATGATGCTGCTGGAGCGTGTTCTGTACCGCTATGACCGGGTCCAGCATTATTCACAAAGCCTTGATGAGATGCTTGCACAACTTCGGCCAAGACTGCTTGAACGTCGGCGGAAGTACTTTCAGAATGAGGCGAAAGCCTTTGCCGAGGTCGTCCGCGAAGGGAAGACAGACGGCAGTTTCGATGTGAAAAACCCGCAGCAGATCGCTCTTTCGCTTTTGGACGCAACTAACGCTTTCCTTCCATATAGTTTGAGCGCCACCGAGCTAGGCGGACGTGACGACCTCGAGAAAAAGACAAAGCTCATCGCCGATCTTTTGCTGAAAGGCCTGTGCAAGCGGAACTGATCTCGCCGAAAAGGCGGACCTTCGACCCTTGATTCTGAACTTTGGACGCTTCGCAAGCCATCACCGCTTCCAATAATTCCTGATCTTCAGGTCAAGCATCGGGAAAGCGCAGTATTCGACGCTGCGGCCCGATTCGCGCAGTTTCTGGACCATTGGGATCGCGGCGTCCGCGTTTCGCGTATGAACGATGATAGTTGCGGCCCGCTGCAATTCCGGCTTCTCGTTGAGCCATACGGCAATGGCATAGCCGGTGTTTGAGAAATCGTCGTGGTCGTTGGATTCGTAATGATGCGGCAAAAGGTCGTGGTCCAGGAAGATCGCGTCAAATTTACCGTCGGCCAGAAGCTCTTTGGCCTCATCCACTGTTTCGGCAATGACAAGGTCGTCGCCGTTAAATCGCTTTTCGAACCACGCATGCCGCCGTTGGTCATCGTCAAGCAGGAAAACCGAGATGGGCGTCCTTTCGGCCGAGATGTCGGCAAGCCCCATTTTTATCAACAGACTGCGAAATACGCCCATACGATCAGGTATTAGAAATTCGACTATAGCACACCGCGGCTCGCACCGGACAACAACGCGTGCCGCGGGTTGCGAGTTTATCCAGACAGGCGTTTGCAGCAGCGGGACCGAGTGATATAATCCGATTTCACGACAGCTGCGATCACGCCAAAGACTGCTTAAATGCGCAAGGAAGCTCCTAAAAAACATAGCCTTCGAGCCGTGCCGAACGATGCCGAGAGGCCTAAGGCGGCGGATATAGTTGAACCTTCGGCTTCCGATATCTGTCCAAAATGCTACGGCTCAGGAATGGAAGTGGTCCCCGGACTGGGAGCCAGGATATGCGAGTGCCGCAAACGCGACGCCCACTCGGTCAGGCTGGCAAAGGCGCGTATTCCAAAACGGTACGAGAAGTGTCATTTCAACTCGTACCAATCGACCGCGAACGAATCGCAAAAGCGGGCGCTAAATGCATGTGTTGAGTTCGCAAACAAGTATCCTGCGGTCGATCACGGGATCCTTCTTACCGGCCCGGTCGGTGTCGGCAAGACGCACTTGGCTGTTTCGATAATTAAAGGCTTGACTGAACGAGGATTTCCCGGTCTTTTCTATGAGTTCGGCTCGCTGCTGAAAGAGATCCAGGATTCATACAATCCAAATACACGAACTTCTGAATCCGGCATCCTTGCACCGGTCCTGAACGCCGATGTGCTTGTCCTGGACGAACTAGGCTCGTCAAAGCCGACCGACTGGGTACAGGACACGATGTATCACGTCATCAATAGCCGATATAACGATCGCAAGTTCACGATATTCACTACAAATTATCCTGATGAACGGCCCTCGGACGGACGGGAAACCCTGGAAGACCGAATAGGCGTTCGCGCCCGGTCGCGCATGTTCGAAATGTGCCGCACGATCCGACTGGACGGCGACGATTATCGCCGTCGCCTCTGATCCCGCCAAATAGCCTGCGAAATTTATGCAACTTTGCTTCTCAGAGCGGTTAGGTGTGCTATACTCGCGGGCAAATAACAGCTTCAATAGGGGCTGAAAACTGAACTGAGGTAAAGAGTATGCGTATCTTGAAGCCGATCGTGTTGATCTCGACGTTTCTTGCCCTCACCACTGTGTGTTTTGCGCAGACACCGGCCGCCGCCGACCCCGAAAAAGAACAGGCCCAGAGGGAACTGAACGCGCGAATCGTTCAAACGCTTTACCAGATCATCAGCGATGCATCGCTCCTCAGGCTTCCACAGAACAGGGCACTGGTCTATACAATGGCGGGCGACCTTTACTGGAAATTCGACGAGAAAAGGTCGCGCGACCTATTCCGTTCAGCGGCGACCGAGTTACTCGCTCATAACGCTGAATTTGAGCGCGAGAAGCGCGAGAGCACCGACCCGTACGCAGGACTTTTCGATACGTCGGATGTCCGGCTCACTGCTCTACCGCTCGTTGCCAAGCACGACCCGGAAATGGCCATCCAAATGCTTGTTCAGACGCGTCCGGCCTTCGTTGCGGACGCCATGCTAAAAGCAAACTCGCCCGACTTCTCAAGCGGAAATGCGATAAGTTTCAGTCCTGAAAATCAGCGGGTCCGGGCGGAACTTGAGATGGAGCAGCGATTTGCCTTTCTCGCCGCTGACGCAAACCCTGACCGGGCCATTGCGTTGATAAAGGACAGCCTAGCGAGAGGCGTATCGAACAATCTGCTTCAACTGCTGCAAAAGCTTTATACAAAGGATGAAAAAAAGGCCGCAGATCTGGCCGGTGATGTCATCCGCAAGTTTCTTGACACCGATCTTGCACGTAAAAATGACGAACTGAACATCGCGATCAATTTCCTTTCTTTTATGTCGCGCAAGGACGGCGGAGCCACAGAAACTGATCCAAAAAAGAAGGTGTTCCGTTTCACCGATGCTCAGGCAAAGGACCTTGCCAACAAGGTCGTCGATACCTTCATGCAGCCAGGCAACTCGCTTACGGCCTCGACCTCATTAACCCGCGCAATCCCATTTCTTGAAAAGATCGTTCCTGAAAAAGTTTCGCTGCTTCGGCAAAAACAGGCGAGTTATCAAAAGAACGCGCCCAGCGAATTTCGCGTCATGCAGCGAATGGAAAGGATCTATGACGCCAAAACAACTCCCGAGCAGATCCTGGCGGAGATCCCAAAACTCCAGAGCGCTCCCGAGCGGGTCAATGCGTATCAGGCCCTCACCAACAAAATATCGCAGATCGCTGATGAGGCCCGTGCGAAAAGGCTTATCGACCAGATAGCGGATGACGCGGCCCGCACGCGTGCCCAAGAGCAATTCGATCTCGCACGGATAAGCCGAACGGCCGCCGCCGGGAAACTTGAAGATGCTCGAAAGATGGTCGGAACGCTTGCGACAAGGTTGTCGCAGATACAAAAACTCGTTTCGCTTGCCCAGCAATATTACCAGAAAGGCTCGGAGCCGGATATTGAGGCAGCGAACGACCTCATGAAGAATGCCAGATCCCTGATCAATGAGACACCGGAGGATGAAGATGATCTGGCGGGCCTGATGGAGGTCGTTCGCGGCTACGCAACGATCGAGCCCGATTCAGCATTCCGTCTTTTTGAACCGATCGTGGATCAAATGAACGAGGTCATTTACGCATCGGCCGTTTTAAGCAAATACAACAAGCGAAGCCGGATATTCAAAAATGGCGAACTGCTGCTGCGAACGAACAACGGATGGGGCGAAATACCCCTATTTAAGTATTTTGATCAGATACAGCTTCTCGGCAAAGCTGACCTCGAACGTGCGAGTTCGCTGGCTGACCGCTTTCAGCGGGCCGATGCGCGGATACTAGTAAAGCTTCACGCCCTTAATGGGGCCCTCCGCGAGGACAAAAGGCCTGGCGGACAAGGATCGCCCGCCAAAAGATAGGGATATTCCTTCACTGCAATTAGAACGGAAGACCTTCACCGCCTGCGCTCGCCGCGTGTGAACCGGCTACTGCAAGCCTCCAGAACGCACTCAGATCCCACACTGACCTCAAACGGAAAAATTTTGTTGTACAACGCACAACATTTTTCTTTTCTTTTTTACCCGAAAAGGATATAATCTTGGTGGCAGTTTACTCGCCTCATTACCGTTTACACCCCGATCTTCATAAATATGCCCGCTACTATCCCGCTTCTACAGGAAGGCCGCTACACTCTGGAACAAGAATTCCCGTACGTGGAAAATTGCTTTCTGTTCCAGGCATACGACACCCAAAAAGAGGCCCCCGTAATGATCGTCGAGGTCCCGGCCTCGCCTACAAAGGCCTCTGGCTCTGGCCAAAGCACCGCGTTCGCTGAACAGGCCGAACGGCTTGTCATGTTTCGGCACAACTCGGCTGTCGCCGTCCGAAGTTATTTTACTGAGGGCGGACGAAACTATCTCGTTATGGACCCGGTTGAGGGGCTGGACCTTGGTTCAGTTATTGCCGATCCCAACAGGGCGATCACCGTGGCCGAAACGGCCGGCTGGGCGGACAATGTATTGGATGCACTAAATGCTATGCACCAGTCGCGCCCGCCTATCGTATTCGGCAGCGTGCGCCTAGAAAATATATTCCTGCGGCCGGATGGCTCGGTTGCTTTGCTCGCCTCGGGAATGCTGTATCGCGGCGGCCATATCCCAGTGACCGGAACTACGTCAGGCAGCTCTCCGATCGCCTTCTCACCGCTTGAGCAGATCTGGAGCGGCCTGGACGCCGCTTCGCAAAAGGTCATCATCAGTAAATACGACGACGCGTCAGAACGGACTTTGAAGCAGGACCTCGACGCACGAAGCGACCTGTTTTCGCTAGGGGCAACATTGTACAAACTGGTTACCGGGCGAACACCGACTGATGCTCTCGAACGCTCGATCGAAATGATCGAGGGCAACCCGGACCCGCTTGTTCCGCCGAACAAGGTTGATCCCAAAATTCCTTTCGAGATCTCGGACGTGATCATGAAGGCCATGGAGATCAAGCGAGAATACCGTTTTGATTCCGCGGCGATCATGCGGCAGGTACTGAAAACCGCACTGGTCCGGGTCAAAGAACGTGAGGCAGAAGAATCACTTGTCAAGACGGTGGAAGGGCACGACGTTAGCGATGTATTGAAAAGCGCACCAGCCAAACCGGCAGCCGGGGATACCCCAAAACCTGACTTGCATCCAGCGCGACAGGCGCCCGTAGCCGTCCCGTCTGCACAAGAGGCCGTTGCGGAGGCCAGGCCGGTTGTCGCGGTCCCGCCCGCCCGAAAGACCGAAACATTTACGCTGGCCGACCTGGATGACGACCTGCTCGGGCTTCTATCGCCGTCGCAGCACACATCTGAACCTCCTCAAGCCGCAGCTGTTGAGTCGCCAAAGGCCGCGGAAGCAGAGGTTGGATCCAAACTGCCCGTTGCTGTGCCGGCGGAACCGGTTAGCAAAGCGGACGAGCCAATTCAACCCGGATCCTTCGAACCGGCATTTTCCGATCTGCCGCCGGAAGAGGTATCACCGGTTGAAACAGAGCCTGTCGAGCAACTCGCTGCCGCAGAGCTGCCGACAGAGGACGAAGAAGTCCACGAATCATCTCCGATCGCTCTGAATGTTGAGGCCCTAGATCCCGAATCCACTTCTGAGCTTGAAGGCAATGTCTCGGTGGAGGAAGAAGTCTTGCTTGAGAAACCGGAGGCAGCGCCGGCGGCCCAAGCCGCGGCCCCGGCCGTCTCATCCGCTTCTGTGAGAACGCAGGCATATGCGGAACAAACGGCGCGAAGCGGTATTGGATTGCCGGCTATCGCGGCCGCCGCGGTCGTCATCGTGATCGCCGCTGTTGGAGGCTGGTTCTTTCTAGGATCAAGATCGGAACCTGCCCCGATCGCGGAGCCGCCCGCCGCGGCACAACCTGTGCAACAGGACGTGGCTCCGGCCGAAACATCAGTGCGATCGGCAGAACCCGCTCAGGCTGAGGTACCGACACAGACGGTCTCCGAACAGCCTCGTACCGTAGAACAGCCGGCCTCTACATCACCGGACCAGTCCGGCGGAGCTCCGAGCTCGGCCTCGGTGGTCACGCCAAAAGCAAAGAAACCGGCCCCGGCCGCAGCCAAAACACCTGCCCCGAAGAAGGCCGTCACTGTTGACGATCTCATCAACGACAACTAGACCCAACCGAATACCGCTATGAACTCTCTCTATAAACCCCGAAAACGCGGCATCCGCAACTTTCAGATACTATTTGCGTCAGCATTCATCATCTTTACGATAGGTGTATCGGCACAGCAGCCTGAACTAACACTGGCTGACATTCTGATCGGCCTCCGATCGAAGAAGGTGACGCTTGACGAGCGC
>JADLDC010000078.1 GCA_020846885.1 Acidobacteriota bacterium
CGAGCTTTCCGTCCGATGCGGCGATCGGGAGCCTATCGTCCGCCGGATCGTTGGTCAGTTGACGCTGCGAACCGCCGTCGGCGCTCATGCTCCAGATCTCGTCGTTGCCGGACCTGACCGATGAAAAGAGGATCATTCCGTCGGGGCTGACCGCCGCGTTCGATGCGTCGGCCAGGAGCCGCTTGTCATTATCACCGTTCAGATCTACGCGATAGGCATTAAAGTCTTGTTCGATCTGCGTCGCCACCAAGGCCGAGCCTGTCCGGTCGAGGCTGAGCACGGAGTAGGTGCCAGAATCTTTGGTCAGCGGTTCGGCCGTGCCGCCATTGGCGACCTTCCAGATCCGAAACGCCTTGTTCGGAATGCGCGAAGCCGTCGCCAGCAGGCCCGACCGGTCAGGCAGCCAGGCGATGCTCTTTATGTTGAAGAACCGCTCAGAGGTTATTTCACGCTCGGCACCGCCGGCCAGCGGGATCTCCATAAGGCGAAACTCGCTTGCCTGATTTCGCGATTGCCCAACCGCAAACGCGATGGTCAAACCGTCTGGCGATATCTCGTTGTCCGCGATCCTGATCGGGCTCGGCCGCGATATCAGCTTTTTTTGATCTGCCAGGTTTGTCGCGTCAGCAAGCCACAGTGAGCAGTAGTCCTCCTCGGTGTGGCCGCAGCGAACGAACGAGATCTTACGGCCGTCGGGTGAAATGCTCAGCCAGCCTTCTGTCCCCGATAAGATCTTTTCGGGAATGCCGCCGCGAACCGGCACGCGATAAATATCGATCTTGCCATCCCCGCTCTCCGAACCCCGGCTGTAATAAAGCTGGCCCGCGTCCGGGGAAAATGCGACGTCGTAGTAAATTCCTTCAGAAGGCGGGATCAATTCAATATTCGTTGATGACGCAAGCTGTCGAAGCCACAGGCTGTCTTTTGAACCCTGCCGGTTCGAGTAAACGATGCTTTGCCCATCCGGCGAAATTGCGGCGGTAAAGACATTGCCGTTGGTCGAAAGTTTCTCTGAGGCAAAATCGGAGGTAAGTATGGAAGGCCCGCCGCCTGGCACTCCGCTGCTAAAATACCAAACCCCCGTGGCCAGGAGCGCCGCGAACACGATCCCAGCAGTGGCAAACTGCCAGGCGGGACGGCGTGCAGATCTGATCGTGCCGTCTGGTGTTTCGGCCGGGCCCGAGGCCGCAGCATCTCCGAGCGGGGAAGTTGGTGATACTGAAACCTCTTCGACATTGGCAACAAAACGATAACCGCGACGCGGTACTGTTTCAATAAACGCCGGAGCCTGGGCATCATCGCCGAGCGCTTTTCGAAGCTGCCGGATGTTGTATGAGATATTGCCTTCTTCAACAAAGCTGTCCGGCCACACCTCGGCCAGCAGTTTCTCTTTAGAGACGATCCGGCCGTGGTCACGCACCAGAACATGCAGCATCTCGAACATTTTTGGAGTGAGCGGAATATCACTGCCGTTACTCCGCAACCCGCCCTCGTCCGGCCGAAGCTCGAAATCTCCGAATCTGTATAAATACTGCTCGCTCAATCTTTACGCCCTGTCTAATAACTCTCTAATCGAACTCTAACACGATTCTAAAGTCGGAAAAATGCAAAAACAACGGCGGATCGCGTTCGTTTGCTCGGTTAGTGCGAAATCATAGCACAAACCCGCCGGGAGGGCGGAAGATATGGGGATCAACGCTCTCCCGCAGCGAAAATAGATCATATTTTGGAGATGAAATTATGCCACAAACAGAGTTGATAAAGTTCAGATCAGGGCAGTTTTGGGCCGTGAATACAAATTTCAGGATCGGCCCAAATGCTGAGAACGGCGAGGCCGATTTAATGCTGATACAGACGCTTTTCCGATATCTCAGCTACAGCTCGACAAATACAAAGGGCGATCTCGGTTTTGGTGATGCGGATGTCCCGGCGGTGACCGGAAAGTTTGACGCAAAAACGCAGGCCGTTATTCGGAGGTTCCAACAGAAAAACGCCGCCAAACTGCTGAGCGCTGACGGCTTCGTTGACCCCGCAAGTTATCAGGGGCGGCAGATCTCTGTAACTCATTGGGAAAGCTTGCTGCCAAACCCGGTCCAGCCGGTCATGACGATAACGCTGCTTCACGTTTATGCGTGGTACGCGGCCAGCAGGTTTGACCCGACGGGAAATTACATCGGATCGCTGGCCCAGATGACACCGCAGCTGAGGTCGTGGCTGTACAAGTGACGGCTATCCGAACGCTCTAACCGAATTCTAAACGAACTCTAAGGCGGTTCTAAAGACGAAGAGCGGTCGGCGTGTGTAGTTTCACAACTTTGGGTTCAACTTCCGCGGCACGGAAGGCGTGAAAAGACCCGAAGGAGGAGAGTACACGATGAACAGATCGATGTTCCTGAAGCTTGATGGCATAGAGGGCGATTCAGAAAGGCCGCGTCATGTCGGTTCGATCGAGATCAGAGGGTTTACCTGGGGGAACGAACTTCGGCCGCTGTCGGGTTCGATGATCGGGCCGGGCAAGATACAGATCCGGGATCTGACGTTGTTCAAACAGCCTGACATTTCCTCGCCCGTCCTAAGGTGGGCGAGTTCGTCGGGTAAGAACTTCTCAGAAGCGGCGGTTACCGTCGAAGAGTATTCGCACACCGGCTCACTGGTCGGCACGACAGTGATCGAATTGGAATCGGTCCAGGTCGACATTGTCACGGCGGCGGGCATTGCATCTGATTCGGCCATGACAGAGATGGTCGTGCTTAACTTTGCCAACTACAAACTGTCTCGGCAGTCAGCGTAACGCCGCGGCGGAAGGAGCGATCGATCATCAGCATATCCGTGCGGTTGGCGTTAAAAGCCTGATCCGCCGGTCGGGTTTCATGGTCAGAATGATCATGATCGAAAGATGAAAAACTGGAGGTTACAAACACAATGGCAGATCCAAAGCTTACGCCGGCGCAGGTCGGCGTATTAATGAACGAAGGAACATTTCGCGGACTTAGAAAGCTGCTCGACAGCGATCAAATAACCGAGGCACATGCAAGCCATGTCCTGGGGCGGTCTTATGAAACGCTGTTGAAGCAGGTAAAAGAAGCAAGGAGCGAGATGCAGCATGTGCAGATGGCCCTGGCCAGGTTGGAAAATTTTCTAACGTTGGCAAAACAGTCCAGAAAGCCGGTACGCAGCGATACTGTCGCGGCACAATCGTCGCAGATCGGGGTCGCCCTGATGGCGTTTGACGGCTGGGTGGTGAGCTTGATGGAAACCGATCTAACGATAACAGGAATGCTCAATCCGGCCGTTACAAGGGCGAAGATCAAAGAGTTCGCAACGGCCATGAACGCATTGATGGACAAACGTTTGGCCAAGAATCATCCGGCATATAAAGACCCGGACGCATTCGATGGCTATGTAAACGGTTGGCGGAAAAATCCCGCCGCTACGACTGTCCAGGGCAGCACAAAGTAGCCGGATCAGATTCAACCACCGCCGGAGTTGGCCGGCAAGGAGAACGAGCAATGACCGGCCTCGACCGGTCACAAAGGAGAAGAAGATGGACGGAAAAAAGATGACAAGTGAAATGGAGATGCTTAAGAGCAAACTCAGAGGGACGTGGATGGCCGGCGATTTTGGACGGATCGCAAGCTCATACAGCGGCGGCGCGGCCGAATTCGTCGAACGGCTGGAACTGAAACCGGGGATGCGGGTGCTTGATGCTGCCTGTGGGACCGGTAATCTTTCGCTGCCGGCGGCACGGACCGGGGCCACGGTTGTCGGGTTAGACCTTGCGCCGAATTTGATCGAACAGGCACGGGCAAATGCAGAAGAGGCGGGCCTGGATATTCGCTTTGAGGTAGGCGACGTAGAAGATATGCCTTACGCCGATGGCGAATTCCACGTCGTGATGACGATGTTCGGTGCGATGTTCGCGCCCCGGCCGGATGTGACCGCCGCTGAACTGAAGCGCGTATGCAGCCCAGGCGGGCTGATAGCAATGGCGAATTGGACGCCCGGCGGTTTTATTGGGCAGATGTTCAAGACGACGGGCAAACATGCGGCTCCGCCGTCCGGGATCGAATCACCGCTGCTGTGGGGCGACATTGAAACTGTAAACCGGCGTTTCGAGAACGGGATCGCCGCACTGTACCTGACGCCCCGGCCGATCGAGATGACATTCCCATTTTCGACAGACGAGACTGTGGAACATTTCCGAAAATTCTACGGCCCGACGCAGAAGGCTTTCGAATCCCTTACGGACGCGGATCTGCGGGATGACCTACGACGCGATCTCGAGGACATCTGGGCCGCAAGCAATATGTCCGAAAACGGGATCACCCGCGTGATGCCCGAATATCTAGAGGTAAAAGCGATCCGTTCATAGTGACGGAGGTTCAAAAAAAGCGGTTGTATAGAGGAGAAATATATGAAGATAAATAAGGTAATGATAACGCGGCTCGCGACCATGCTGTTCGCGGCTGCATTCATAACAGGGACAGCAATGATCGCGTCGGGTGGTGAAAAGCAAGACGATCCGGCATTTCCGGCACAATGCACTTCGATCGAAACACCGCCGGGACACGCGGTCTCGTTCCACGCGTATGCTCTTGGTGTTCAGGTATATCGATGGAGCGGAACCAGATGGGACTTTGTGGAGCCGGTTGCAAATCTGTTCGTTGATCTCAACTACACGCGGAAGGTAGGCAGTCATTTTGCCGGGCCGACGTGGATGAGCAACGGCGGCGGAAGCAGCGTGGCAGCGGCGACGGTCGAACGTTGCACGCCGGATACGGCCGCAATCGCGTGGCTTCTTCTGAAAGCGACTTCGTCCGAAGGATCAGGCTTCCTTGGTGAAACGACCTACATCCAGCGGGTTCGAACTTCGGGCGGCCTTGCTCCGGTAACTGCCGGAACCACACCCGGGGCCGAAGCTCGTGTGCCGTATTCCGCGGAATATGTTTTCTATCGATCGGCGAATTAGGAGTTCGTAAATGGATCGAATGAGGGCGGTGCAGGATCATTTCCCGCCGTCCTCTAATTTTTCGACCCTTTTTTGCAGGCGGCGGAACGCCTGGGCCATTTCGCCGAGTTTCCGAATGGCGGCGGTGGAGCGGAGCCAGTCGCGGTTATCGAATGCGGGAATACCGGATAAGATCTTGCCTGGTTCGACATCATGCGAGGTTGCGGATTTTGCCGTGATGACCGCGCCGTCACCCACCTTTAAGTGGCCGGCTATGCCCACCTGTCCGGCAAGAACGACGCGTTTGCCGATGTGCGAGCTTCCGGCAAGGCCGGTCTGGGCACAGATCAGCGCGTCCTCATCGACCGTACACGAATGGCCGATCTGGACCTGGTTGTCAATCTTGGCACCGCGTTTTATCCGCGTTTCGCCGACCGATGCACGATCGATCGCTGTATTCGCACCGATCTCCACATCGTCTTCAATAACAACACGGCCGGTCTGCGGTATTTTCAGCCAATGCTTGTTCTCATCCTTTGAGTAGCCAAAGCCGTCAGACCCTATCGTCGAATTATTGTGAATAATGCAGCGTCGGCCGATCTCGGAATTTTCGCGGACCGAAACGCCCGAGTGGATGATCGTGTCTTCGCCGATGGTCACATTGTCGTAAATTGTCGCGTTCGGGAAAATGCGAACGCCGGAAGCGACCCGGCAATTTCGCCCTATTACGGCGTTGGCGCCGATCTCCGTTTCCGAGCTTACCACGGCCGAGCCGTCGATCACCGCTGTTGGATGGCGAAACGGGCTTAGCTTCGGTTCGGGATGGAACAGGCGAAGTGCCCGGGTGTATGCAAGATAAGGATCGATCGAGCGGAGCACGGCGAGGCCTTCCCGTTCGGTTTCGGCCTTTTCGCCGAGAAAGATGGCAGAGGCTTTTGTTGTCGCGATCTGCGGCGTATACTTTGGATTTGCAAGGAACGTAACGTGGCCTTCACCGGCGATATCCAGGCCGGCGGCACCAGTGATCTCAATATCGGGCGAGCCGTTTTCGATAGCTGTGGAGGTCAGGGCCGCAAGATCGGAAAGTTTCATAAGAATTCACCTTGAAAAACCAGGGCGCAATATGCCAAACTAGATTTAAGCAGAATCAGCAACCCAAGCAACGCAGTCTGCGTTTCCCCATTTTACAAACGCCCGCAAATAATCGGAAAACCTGGAGCATTACTGTTTATGAACGAAAAAGGTCTCGATCAAGCGCACAGGCGAGGTGCGTCCGAAAACTATATTGGCGCGGAACGCAATCAAAATCACGCGGGCGGGAAAATGATAGCGCGTTCCGGCTCGAATCGCTGGCACAATCTTATAGTTTCCAATACGGCTATCGCCGCCGGCAGCAAGATGCACGGCCACAAGTGTGAGATATACATCAGCAACATGCGCGTTCGGATGACGAATAATTTTATCTGCTATCCGGATATCGTATTCGTCAAGGACGAACCGAAATTTGCCGACAGCAATCTTGATATGCTGCTGAACCCCACCGTGGTCGTTGAGATATTTTCAAGCACCACAAATACGGTCGATAAGACGAAAAAGGTCGAAAGTTTTCTCGAAATGGAGAGCATTCGCGAATGTATCCTGCTTAAGGAAGACGAGATGCGCGTCGAGCATTATGCCCGGCAGAATCAGAAACAATGGATCTATCGGATCTACAACGAACGCGATGATGTCGTCTCGCTCGATTCGATCGGCGTCAAGATCGGGCTTTCTGAGATATACGCACAGTTCAAATTCCGCCAGGCGGAGTTTGCGTCAAGGGCCGTGAACTAAGCGTTCGGCCAAAACGATCGTTCTGCGAGGCCCGCTGTCGAGACAGGACGGACGGGCTTTTTCGCGTTAACTGAAAGCCGTGACCACGAAACTACACGAAACAAGACACGAAACAAGGCACGAAACAAGACACGAAGCAAAACCCGTTCGGGTGATGAGAAGGCGGGTATCGTGAACCTATTCCGAGCCCAAGCGGTTTTTCCTGCAAAGAATCCAAATTTCTGGATAGAATCCGAAACTTTGTAAATTAGCACCGAACGATTTTCGGACGATCGGCCATTTCCCGTCGTCGTAAATGCCCGTCTAACTAGTTACAGCTATTAGGCCTTTGACGGATCGGGCAAGCCGTAGGCCAAACAATGGCTTTCTGATTGCGTCAAAGACAGTATTCTCGCATTAGTGAGGAAAAAGTGTGGCTGTCCGATATCGTGTGGTATCGACGTGGCGGCTGCGAACATTTCAAGGGAATTAGGGTTATTCCAGGGGGTACAACATGGGTTTTTCAAGGGGGAAAAAGGGGTACAAGTCTCTCATCCTCATCCTTTCTTTAGTCTTCTGTTTTTCGTCATCACTATTTGGCCAGGAAACAACGGGAAATCTCGAGGGCACGGTGACCGATCAATCAGGTGCACGTGTCGCCGGGGCGACCATTAATCTTGTCAGCGAATCGTTTCAGCGCACGGTGACGACCGACGATCAGGGTTTTTTCCGCGCGCTCCAGATGCGGCCGGGAACATATACCGTTTCAGCTACGGCGACAAATTTTCAGCCGTACAAACAGGATAACGTGCAGGTCATTCTAGGCCGGACAACGCCGCTGAACATCAAATTGGCGGTTGGGCCGGTCGGGGCGGAAGTGACCGTGACCGGAGCCGACGAGATCGCTATCGATCCGACGGCGAGCCGAATTCAAACCAATCTAACACAACGTGAGTTAGAGCTTTTGCCAAAAGGCACGAATTTCACCTCGGCTCTAAAGGCGGTTCCCGCGGTGCGCGAAGAGCCTTCGGCGGCCGGCTTTGCGATCGACGGGGCCACCGGCGTTGAAAATTCTTTCATCATCGACGGGCAGGAAGTTGCAAACTTCCGCACCGGCAGGCTTAACACAAATAACAATCTTCCGTTCCAGTTGGTACAGGAGATACAGGTGAAGACCAGCGGTTTTGCCGCGGAATTCGGCGGTGCCACGGGCGGTGTGATCAATGTTATCACCCGCGGCGGCGGCAATGAGTTCCACGGACAGGCGGGTGCCGAGTTCAGGGCGGCCAAACTTCAGGCCGGCCCACGCCCGATCCTTGGGCCCGAGGATACGGTGTTTAGTTATATCTATCCGAGGAAAGACGAAGGTACGGATTTCTTTCCTTTCGTATCATTGGGCGGGCCGATCATCAAGGACCGACTCTGGTTTTTCGGAAGTGCTACACCGCAATTTTTCCACTCGAACCGGCTGTTCACTTTTCCGGACGGCACACGTGGAGAATTTCGAAGCGAACAGCGTAACAACTATTACTTTGGCCGTATAGACGCGGCTATCACGGACAACTTCCGGATCTACAGCACCTACACGCACAATCCGATCAGGATTCGCGGATTGCTGCCGAGCTTTACGGGGTTATCCGCGGCCAGCACGCTTTCCGATTCTGCCGCTACCGATCCAGCTTCGCTGGCCGAACTCGGCGGGCGTCAGCCATCGAGCAATTTTGCCATCAACGGTACATTCGTGGCCACTTCAGATCTGGTCTTTAGTGCCAGGTTCTCACGTGGTTACATAAATGAAAAATTGAGCAACTACGGTATTCCTAATGTCACGCGATTTCAGTGCGTGACGGCCGGATTCCAGTGCGATGCGGGATTTAATAATGTTGCGACGAACGATAGGACGATCCGGGACATTTCCATCCGCAAAAATTACGAAGCGGATGCGAGCTACATTCTGAACGAGTTTCTGGGCCGGCACCAGTTCAAGGGCGGTTATCAGAGATTCCACATCAAGAATGACGTCGCGTCGGGTTATGTCGAACCGGGCCGTGTTCTGTTCTATTTTGGACGAACGACGGCCGCCGAGGACGGGACCATTTTTGGGAACCGGCCGGGCGAGGTCGGCTATGCCCGATTGGTCCTGATCGGCGAATTCGGCAAGGCGAGCAGCAGCAACGACGCCATTTATCTGCAGGATACGTGGCAGCCGTTCAGCCGTTTGACATTGAATCTTGGCGTTAGGACCGAAAAAGAAACGGTGCCTTCGTTCACCGAAGGTTTTCCGGGGATCAAATTCGGGTTTGGCGACAAGATCGCTCCGCGGCTTGGCTTCGCATTCGATGTGTTAGGCAATGGCAGGTTCAAGATCTTTGCCAACTACGGACAGTTCTTTGACCGATTTAAATATGAGCTGCCGCGAGGCTCGTTCGGCGGCAATATATTTGACGATTACCGTGCGCCGCTTCTTGCGTCGCAGCCGGATATTTTTGCGTACACCAAGCAGTATGTTCTGGACAATGCATTGGTGTACACAAACTTCCGCGTGCCATCGAACGATCCGGACGATTTTCGGGTTGATCCAGATCTAAAGCCGGTCAAGCAGACCGAATATACGGCCGGCGCGGAATACTCGCTCGGGAGCTCGATGGTCGTTCGGGCACGCTATACGCGCAAGCAGATGGACCAGACGATCGAGGATATCGGATACCACGATGAAAATGGCGACGAGGCATATTTCATAGGTAATCCGGGCAGCGGCATCTGTGAACTCGCGGCGTGCGGCCGCTATCCGGTAGGAGCACCGGCCGCGAAGCCGGAACGGCAATATGACGCGTTCGAGATCAATCTGGACAAGCGTTTTGCTGATGCGTTCGCTTTTAACGCAAGCTACACGTTCAGCCGCCTGTACGGGAACTATTCCGGCCTGGCAAGCACGGACGAGTTCTCGGTAAACGGCACCGCACGCGACAGCCCAAACGTTAATCGATTCTTCGATACACCGTTTGGAGCGTTCAATGTTGGCGGCGAACCGAATAACGGACGCCTCCCGACCGACCGCCCGCATGCATTCAAGTTTTTTGGTGCATACACGTTCGGCCGCGATTCATTCCTGCGGCTGCCGAGCAACAATGAACTGGAATTGTCGGGTTTTTACACGCTGCAGAGCGGTACGCCGATCACCACCCGCGTGGACCTGATCGACGATGCGTACATCATTCTTAACGGCCGAGGCGACCTGGGCCGGACAGAAAGATATTCGCAGGCGGACCTGGCCCTAACATTTCGACATCGATTCGGAAGGGACAACCGTTATGCAATGCAGTTCAACGTCGATGTTCTTAATGCGTTCAATCAGGCTAACGTCCTGGCCCAGTTCGAGGCCATAACGCAGCACACTTTCCAGCCGGAAGATTTTGCGGTCTTTGGCGTGGACATAGCGGACAGGCAGGACTTTGATCGCGCTTTCTTCGATGGAAGGATCACGAGCGAGCGCATTATGCGCCTGATCGATGAACAATTCCAGACCGGAGTTGATGAAGACGGAAATCCGATATTCGAGACCATCTCGCGGGATGCCCGTTTTGATCAACCGCAGTTTTTCCAGGCACCGCGTTCAGTGCGGTTTGGTTTTAGGTTCCAGTTCTAGATGGGACTCTGATCGTTTGTTGACGCCCTTACATATGGGCCGAGACTTTTGCGAGGGCACGCGAATTCATTAAGAATTGGTGGCCCTCGCATTTTTCTTTTGGCTGCCGGCAGCCTTTTCGCGAAGGATCTCTATGGTCTTTTTGATGTTTTCCGCATTTGCGTGTGCGGGCTCGATCTTGAGAACACGCTCGAGTGCATCAGCAGCCTCGGCGTAGCGTTCCTGTTCCTTGTAAACCTTGGCGAGCTGCCATTGAACGTCGGCGGAATTGCCTTTGGCTAGCCGATTTGCCTTGATGAGCGCCGTTTCGGCCAAAGCCAGCTTTGATCTACTGAGCTGAGCGACACCTAGCCAATACCACGCCTGTGCGGATTCGCCGTATTCTTCCGTCGCCGTCGTCAAACTTTTGATCGCCTCATCGGGTAAGCCCAGTTTGAATTGCGTAATTCCCATTCCAAGCCTGCTTGAAAAGCTTCTTGGATTGACCGCAAGCGCCTGATCGAGCAGAACGTAGGCGGGACGATAATGTCCGCGGACGACATACTCAGTGCCAAGCCGGTCGAGGGCAAGATAGTATGTCGGGAAAAGTTCCAGTGCCGATTTCAGCTTTTCAAAACCTTCGTTCTCCTTTTTGTCGGCAAGCAACTCTATTCCGTCCTTATAAAGCTTTTTTGCTTCATCAGGTACCTCCTGAGCAAACACGACCTCTGGTGCCGCAAGTGGGCCGCGGTTCACGAGCGCAGGTTTTAGATAAAAATCGACCTGTTCATTTGTCGAACCGCGTCCGGGAACGGCGGAGATGCTGACGAGCGAGACCCGCTGCTCCGCCGCCTGATAACCGCTTGCGTACGGCAGGACCCTGACTGTGAATACGCCGTCCGACAATCCGTTGAATGTATACATTCCGGAGCCGCTCGTTTTCGCCCGCCGAAGCGTCGAGCCGATCTCGTTGAGTAATTCGACGTAGATGTCCGGCACCGGCCGCCCTGAAGTTCCGAACACAAAGCCGACAATGCTGTTGCTGTTCTGCGAGGCAAGACGGACCGCTTCCGTGCCGCGATCGACAAAGGGCAAGGCCGCGGAGCTCTGGGATGCAAGGGCAAAGACCAGCATGCCAATATAGAATTTCATAGGCACCTCAAAACAAACGGACCTCCTGGATGAGACGGCCAAAGGCGCGGAATTGTCGTTTTAAACAATCGGTAAAAAACGAGTGTGCGTTGCCGCCTCGCTTTTTAGGGATTAACTAAAAGGCAAACTCAATTTTATATCCTTTCTTAAATTCTTCCTAATTCTTTCTGTGGCCCGGCATAGTTCGTCACTTTCGTTTCTTGTTTCGCGCATTTCGTGGTCCCGGCTTCGACTTCGCCACCACGAAATGCGCGAAACAAGACACGAAAAAAAAACCGAAAAGAGAAACGGAATGTACGCTTTGGTTTACAGCATGTTCACCGGATCTATCTCGACCTGGACCATTCGGCCGCGAATGATATTTTCGTCCACTTCGGCCAGGCCCAGGTCGATCACCTCGCGGAGCCGCTTTCGGTTTGTACCTTTTACAAGAATTTGAATTCGATGTTCGTTTTTCAGCCGTGCGATAGATGCGGGAGCGGGGCCGAGGATGCGGCATGACTTATCGCTGTTTGAACGGTCGAGTTGGGTGCGGACTGAACGGGCGGCATTTGCTGCGATGTTCAGATCAGTGTGTCGAATGAGAAGCGACGCGAGGACAACAAAAGGCGGATATGCCATTCGCTCGCGATATCGGATCTCCTGGTTGAAAAAGCCTTCGTAATCCTGATTGACGGCATGACGAAGAG
>JADLDC010000079.1 GCA_020846885.1 Acidobacteriota bacterium
GACTGGCCGACAACGTATCGGTCAAGTTCCTCAACTATCTGCCGCGGTGTCAGATCGTCCAACTTAGGTTTTGCGGCGGCAGCCGTTTGGCCGCCAAGATAAATAGCCATCCGTGTCAAAATTCCGAGTAGATCAGAGTTCCTCGATCGTCAGTTCCGAATTTGTATATATGCAGATCTCACCCGCGATCCGCAGGGCTTCTTCCGCTATTTCTCTCGCCGTCATTTCGGTATGTTTCAGCAGCGCCCGCGCGGCGGCCAGTGCGAACATGCTTCCCGATCCGACCGAAAGCAGGCCATCATCGCTCGAAATAACATCGCCCTTTCCCGATATAAGAAATGCGTCCTTCTTGTCCGCCACGATCAAAAGAGCCTCAAGATGCCGAAGATAACGGTCCGTTCGCCAATCCTTGCTTAATTCGATCGCGGCCCGCTCAAGCTGTCCTTGAAATTCGCTTAACTTTGCCTCGAACCGCGTCAGCAAAGTAAACGCGTCGGCCGTTGCGCCGGCAAATCCGACCAGTATCTCTCCGTTAAGAAGGCGGCGGATCTTTCGCGCGTTGCCTTTGATGACGGTTTCACCAAGCGTTACCTGCCCGTCGCCAGCCATCGCGGCCTTGCCGTCGCGGCGGACAAGCAGAACGGTCGTCGAGCGGATCCTCGTGTCATTGGTGCCTTGCGTCATAAAACTTAAATGATAAGTCTTTAATTTCAAATGCTCAAATTGACAGACAAGTACCTATTGTTTGAACATTATTAATAGATTATGGAATATCGACCGAGGATTGGGCTGACCATGCGGCTTGAGCTTGAAACGCGCCGGTTCTATCTTGGCCGCGATTACAGCGAAGCGGTCGAAGCGTCTGGCGGCGTACCAGTTCATATTCCGCTGATCGCCGACCCGGAATTTGTTGGACGGGTGATCGATGGCCTTGACGGCGTACTTCTTCCCGGCAGCGATTCCGACGTCGATCCCGGATATTACGGCGAACAGCCGCACCCGAACCTGAAAAGGGTCGTTCCTGAAAAGGACCAGACCGAAATGCTCGTGCTTGAAGAAGCCGAGAAGCGGGAACTACCTGTTTTGGCAATATGTTACGGAATGCAGGCTTTGAACGTTTCGAGGGGCGGCAGCTTGATCCAGGACATTTCCGCGCAGGTCGAGGATAATCTAAAGCATGAACAGGGCCTCCCGCTCGACCGAAATTCTCACGGTATTGCCATCGCAAAAAAGGGGATCCTGGCCGGCCTTGCAAGCAGCGGAGAAGTTAAGGTAAATTCTCACCACCACCAGGCTATTCGTTCTGTAGGCAGTGATTTAACTGCGACGGCATGGGCGAACGATGGTGTAGTCGAATGCATCGAAGACGCTCGGTCGGACCGGTTTGTTCTCGGAGTTCAATGGCATCCCGAGCTAAGCTGGCGTAAGGACGGGCTTTCCGCCGCGATATTCAAGCAATTCGTCGCCGCGTGCGCAAGTTGGAAAGAAAAACGAAAGACAAGCCTTCGTGCCGGCGGTTAAGTGTAAAAGAATGAATACTATAATGCCGCCTTCTTTGAATTAGGATCAAGTGTCGGGTGACCGACAGTTAATGCAATGGACGAAGAAATTGGGGCTGTTTGATGTGATGGATAATCCTTTGGTCATCGGAATACTCGCATGGTTTTTCCCCGGGGCCGGGCATTTTGCCCAGAAGCGAACCGCTCGCGGGCTGATACTTGCCGCAGCCATTTGGCTGATGTATATCATCGGCGTGCTCAGCGGCGGTGCATATTATCCCGGGTTCGATTTTAATGACGGCACGCTTCTTTACTTGCTTAATGTTTTTGCCACGTTCGGAAACGGCCTGGGCGATCTGATCAGCTATGTTTTGGCGATCGAGCCGTCAAAAGATGTTGCGGCGCGTGCCACGTTTGAGTACGGCGGCCGGTTCCTCGAAGTGGGGGGCCTGTTGAATTATCTGGCGATAATCGACGCGGTCGATATCTGCCTCGGGAGGAAGAAATGATCCACTTTCTCTATCTTGTTGCATTTGCCCTGTTCGTATCCGTGTGTTTTGGTGTTTTTTCGCAAGGCGAAACCAAAGAAAAGGTATGGTACGCCACGAAAACGTTCCTTGAGTTTGTCGGCATCAGCCTTTTGATCGCCTGGGTCCTTTATTTTATACCGTTCTAGCATGCCGATCGGCACGTTCGGAGAGCCGCCATAGGGTAGTCAGGGTGATCTTTTCGACGGCGGAACACGTGCAAATTGCATCCAAGTGTTTTAGCTGCCGGCCGCGTTCCCATTTGGGCCAACGCGGTTCCGGCCGCCCGTTCCCAAATGCCGCTATTCGAGAGTGAAAGCCTTGTCCTCAGAAGCTACGACCTGTCCGAGGCCGACCGCATCGTCGTCTTTTTTACGCGCGAGCATGGCATAGTTCGCGGCGTGGCAAAGGGAGCAAAAAGGCTGAAAAGCCGGTTCGGAAGCTCCCTCGAACCATTTTCGACGGTCAGGCTTCAGTACTTTCAAAAAGACGACCGCGAACTCGTTTCGATCCAGCAGGTCGAACTTTCCGACTCAAGGTTCGACGCGGCCGCCGATCCTGACTTTCTAAACACCTTCGCGTACCTTGCCGATCTGTTGACCGCAATGGTACCGCCGCACGATCCGAACGAAACCACATATCGGATGGTAAAAGCCTGCGTTTCGGCCGATCTTCGGGGAAAAAACGAACTTGCCGCTATCCGTCTTTACTTTGAACTATGGCTGCTTCGGCTGGGCGGTTACTTACCGGACTGGGCCAAATGCGGCGACTGCGGGCAGATCTTGCCGGATGACCGCGAACCCGGCCTATGGCGCGACCTGCATCTGATCTGCGGCAACTGCCAGGGAAGCCGAAAGATGGCGGCCGTATCGGGCCTGTCTCGATCCCTTTTTGTAAGCGTAAAGCGGCTTACGCCGGCCGCCTATGTACAGCGCGCTCGAACCGAGCCTGATGCGGTGAGGGAACTTTCCGGCCTTCTCAGGCACGTGATAGTCAATGTGGTCGGCCGCGAGATAGCGGCTGAACGAACCCTTGCCGCTAACCTTTGACCTGAAATGCGATTTGGCTGGACGATATTCCTATACCTGATCAGGGCCGTGCTGCCGTATTTCGTATTCTCATGGCTGCTGCTCAGCGTTGTGCTGTTCGTTCAACAGGGAAGCCGGTTCTCCGACATTTTTTTCAGCGCCAATGTCCCTTCAAGCCTTGTTTGGCAGCTGAGCTTTGCCCTGATCCCTAACGTTATCGCCTTCACCTGCCCGATGGCGGCGCTGGTCGGCGTCATCATTGGGCTCACCAAAATGCAGGCCGACAGCGAACTTACTGCGATCAAGGCCGCCGGGATGGGGCACGCACGGATATTTTTGCCGCTCATCGCTCTGGGGGTCGTTCTGTCGTGCTTTGCGTTTCTCGTCAATCTAAAGGGAGTGCCGCTTGCGGCCGGGATCGTTCGCCAGGTCGCCTTGCGGACCGCCCTGTACAAACTTGAATCGCCGATCGAGCCCGGAGTTTTTAATACCGAGGTCGCGGGATTCACGATCTACGTTAAACAGGGCGACATAGAAAAAGGCTCGTGGAAGAACATATTTGTCTTCAATACCGACGAAAAGACGGGGGCGACGCGTCTGATAACGTCATCCAGCGGCCGCATTGACTATTCTGATGATCGCTCGGAACTCGTACTCAACGATGCGGTCAGTACGACGCTGTCGCAGCCGGCGGGCGGCGAAGAGAAGTTCTTTTCCGAACGGATCGGCGAGGTCCGCTACGCCGTCAAGACAAAGCGGTCCGATCTGGTCAAACGCCTGAACAGCGGGGAACTGTCGCCCGAGGAACTCGGCCTTTCCGACCTGTCAAGCTACGCCGAATCAAAAGACGGCCGCGAACGGATCGAGGCGCAGCTTTTATGGCAGCGTCGGATAATGCTTTCGGTCACACCGCTGCTTTTTTGCATTCTCGGGGCCGCGCTTGTTCTTAGGTACAACCGGAAAAGCAGGGGATTTGCGATCGTTTCGGCCCTGGTTGCCCTGATCGCGTACTATCTGCTTGCGTTCCTTGGCGAACAATTGGCACGGACGGGGAAGATAAGTGTTACTTCGGCCGCGATGTTTCCTTTGGCGGCGAGTGGGGCGGTGATCCTGTGGCTGCTTCTGGCCGGTCGTTTTCCAGGTGTCAGCCGGGCCGGCGATGCTCTGCGTTCGGTGTTCTCACGCGTAAAACCATCGTTCGGACGAATTTCCACACCAAACCTGCTCCGTGACCTGACCACCGGGCTCCGCGATTTTGATCTCTCGGTCGATCTGGTCAAGTTCTACGGGTTGTCGCTCGCCTTTTTTGGAACAGTATTTCTTATCTTTACAGCCTTTGAGCTCTGGAAATTCGCCGGCACTATCGATAACGGCATAAGCCTGCTTGCACGTTATTTGCTCTACCTTATCCCGTTCATCTACCTTCAGCTTGCACCGTCGGCCGCGATGATCGCTACACTCGCCACCTACGTTCTCAAGTCGCGGCAGAACGAGATAGTGACCTGGACCTCGGCGGGGCAAAGCGTTTATCGGCTGTTACTTCCATGCTTTTTCTTTATGTCGATTCTAGGAATCGTCAATTGGCAGATACAAGAGCGGATCGCACCCGCCGCGAATCAGGTCCAGGATGAGATTCGAACTCAGATCCGAAGTCGCGGCCTGACCGCAAATCGTTCGGGCAAGCTCTGGGTTGCAAACGATCACCGGATATATTCTTTCGAGCTGGATAATAATGCGTCTGATAACGTACAGCCCCGATCGGAACTCTGTTCGGCTGTGTGCTCCGTAAAAGATCTGACAATTTATGAATTCGCCCGCGATAACACAAGAGTGCAATCCGTGTACCGCTTTCCACAGGCTCTTTGGGATAGGAATAAGATCGTTCAATCTGGGGAAGGTGATCGTTTGGACTTGAGTGAAGGGCGGATAGTTAGGTCCAAGCTGCCGGATGGAACGGAACTTGGGGAAGATCAAAATCCGTTCGGCGAGATCCGGTCAAAGCCAAGCCATCTCAATTCGAGCGAGACGCGTCAGCAGGCGGCAAGCAGTGAATCCGAGGTCGAGCGGAGAAGTTTCGAAGTGGCGCTGCAAAAAAAATATTCGACCGCGTTTTTGCCTTTTATAATCGCAATGTTTACGGCTCCATTCGCCCTTAGCCTTAGCCGTACGGGCAAGGCCGCGACGACGGGCTATGCGGTCGGGCTGTGGCTTTTGTTCATGGGCGTGACAAGTGTGTTCGAGCAGCTCGGGCTAAATGGAACACTAAGCGCGTCGTTGGCCGTTTGGGGGCCGCTGCTTCTTTTCGCGATGCTTGGGATCTTTCTGCTGTCGCGGATCAGGACCTGATCTACGGCTGTTCGTTTTTCGTCAGCGGGCCCGGCTCAGTGCACACATACTTGAAAAGGACCTCGCCGATCGAACCCGGCTTTACCGCATCTTTTCGCGATGACGGCGTGATCCCGCTCACACGGCCCTCAAGCGTCCTGTGCGACGCGTCGAACGCCATCGTCCGTTCCAGTAGAAGAAGCTTTTTTTCGCAGTCCACCGTGGCATATTGGTGCACAAATTGGGTTCCCTTTGGAAGATCATAGCGGCGGACAAACACAGGAATATCGTTCGGCACGATCTTGACCCACATCTCGTATTGTCCGGTTTTATTCAGCCTTATTCCTAAACTGCTTAACGTAAAGCCGCGAGGCCCCTCAACGGTCGCGCCGAGCTTTGACCATTTGGCGGCGTCCCGGTCACCGCCCTCGACAGGCTTAGCTTCCTGGGCAAACACAGGCAATGCAAATGCGGCGACGAGCAGAATGAAGATAGATCTCATACAGCAAATATGTTCCAAATCCTGACTTTTTTCAACTATAACGTCCTCAGATGCGGAGCATCGATCACAACGCCGCCGAATGCATCTATCTCCCTTTCCTCGCCTGAGAAGCTGTACGCCTCGGCCGCAAGGAGCCGCCTGACTTCCTCTGACGCGTGTTCGTTAAGATAAAGGTCATCGCCCTCAAAGTTCGACCTCGCTCCCTCAAGGATGTCCTGCGTATGGGCGGTCGCAAGCGAGCGGAGAAGGTCGGCGGCCTCTTTTGTTCGCGAGTGGAACGCTCTGGGAGCGGCATTTTTACCGAGCCGCGAGGAAAGCATCGAGCTCGACGGATCGGCATTCCATACGTCTTCAGATTCTTGCCACAGAGTACCCGAATCGTAGCCCCATTCAGTTGCATCGTTTCCGTCCCACCAGACGTGGCTTACGGGTACTTCCTGGGAGATGATACGATACTCGCCCTCGCCAAACCTGAGTTCGCCGTGGTCTACTGCATAAGCCTTGGACAACCCTATCCAGTCACCGTCACTAAGAGATATCTTATCAATTTTGTTCGGGACGGCCCGATACGCTTTAACGGTGATCGACTCGACTGGCGTTCCGCTTTCGATTTGCTTGGCAACATCCCGGACGATCCTGCGAGTTTCCACGCTTGACGGGCTTCCGTCGCCATAGTATCGCTCACCTAACAAGCTGAAATAATCAATAGGTTGCGGGGATATGCCGGCCGCAACTTCCGCTAACGAAAAGTCGCCGCCGCCTTCCAATCGTTCATCCGCCGGACTGAAGTCCGCCGACGGTGCTCTGTGGGTATCCCTAAACGCGTTCTGTTTTTTCCACCTTGCCTCAGCAAAAGCAGATGCGTCCGTATAGTCTTGCGGCTTGACGAAATCGGCGTCTGTCAGTATCTTGGAGTTGGCTTTAGCAGATTCTCTATAAACCGAAGCGATCCGGCTTAGGATGGGAATTTCCTGAAGCTTTTTTTCGTTTACATAACGGAGGCCTGCCGCATCCACGTTTACGCGCGTGTTGCCAAACACCGTAGGAACGATGTGCAGGTCGCGCGAACCGAAACGCTGGTTCAGGTCAAGTCCGACAACGACCGGATAACCATTCGTGTCCTTTAAATCAGTAAAAATGCGTATGCCCCGTTTGCCGGTGTCCGCATCAATATGGTCAACCACAGCAACCGGATCGGTGAGGGCGTACGGGACGCGGCCGAGAACATCGGGAGCAAGAGCGTGCTTATCAACAAGAATTTTTTTGGCTGCTTTATAACGCAGGGCAATAGGCAGATCCTTTGCCCCCAAGGACCGGTACACCGATGGGGTGCCGCTCAATACCATTCCCGCCTTCTGACTCTGGTCTAAATCCCCGTTCAATAGCCGTTCAATGTACAGGCCGAATGCTTCCGTATCACGATCAACAACTGCCCGTCCAAGCTTTGAGAACAACATATTATTGCTCTCCGAGTAAGTGCCGCGATTGAAGATGGATTTGGCCTGGTTAGGATCAAACGCGACCGCGACCGTGCTGCTGTATCTGCCTCCGGCGGTACTCGCGATCGCTCCGTCATTCCTGCCGCTTTCTTTGGCCGTTATAACGTCCGAGCGATGATCGAGATATGATTCTGAGCTTCGCCCTTCTTCCGTGTCAAAAAACGTCAGCGGGCGGCGGATGTTCAAAAACACGGGCATTACATTTGCGCCTGATCGCGGCTCCAACGTGTCGTCCAGGCTAAGATTGGCGTACTCCGATGCTCTGTCCGGTACGTCGGTAAAATAAAAACCTACCGACGCATCATCAAAATTTAACCCTATAAGGTTTGGGTTGAATTCTTCGAAATCCAGATGTGTCCCGTGATAAAAGATCTTAGGTTCGCCGTTCTCATCCAGAGCTTTTGTGTAAGTGGTATCCCACAGATCGCCATTGTTTTTCCTTGCCCCTTGTAGTACGGTAGCCATTGAGACGCTTGGTGTGCGGCTGAGGGCTTTCGGGCCGTCAGTCGATTCCGATAAGGAACCGCCAAGCTCTTCTATTTTGGAAACCTCATAAGTGTAATTCCGCTTAGAACCGGAAAGATACGCCCGAACAGTCAATTTCACCCGCCGAAGATCGTCGCCGATTTGAACCGCCCCATAGTAACGCTGTATCGTGAATTCCTTGCGCTTACTATTATCGGGATGTTCCTCTACCAGAATGCTGTCGTTTATCAGATCAGGAATGACCCGGAGCGTTGCAAGATGATATCCCAGCGACGAACTCTTTTGCGTCGAACTCGGAGAAAGAAATTTGTCGATAGACCTTTTCGATACCTGAATAATGTTGCCGGTGTCAGAATTTTGATACTCACCTAGAACGTGTTTAACAGCATAAGCTTCCGCATCCTTTAGATCGCTAAAAGAATGCCT
Organism: Acidobacteriota bacterium; assembly: GCA_020846885.1. Classification (GTDB taxonomy): domain Bacteria; phylum Acidobacteriota; class Blastocatellia; order Pyrinomonadales; family Pyrinomonadaceae; genus OLB17. Next base: position 8,293 of record JADLDC010000079.1, read on the forward strand.
TGAGATTGAATGGACAGGCGTTTGTTTCTGCATCAACTCCCATTCGCCCGCATACCGCCTAAAAAACGGCGTCCTGACCGCTTTCCAAAGATGCTCAGGCAGATTCGACACCTTGCCGTTCGGAGCAAGAAGCCTGCCCCTATCATCGCGGACCTCCTTGACCGCATCCATCTGCCGGCGAACTTCCTCAACATCGTTCCCCTCGAACGGATCGGCATCGCGGCCGACTTTTGAGAACAACATCGTGCCCTGATCCGTCTCTTTCTGCTCGACCGTTTCAAAGAAATTATCGAATGCCGCGTTAATAAAGTCGAGATCTTGCCCCGCTTCGGGAGACATATTTATCGGCAACTCGTTCTCTCTGATCGGAAACATTTTGGTCTCCGTCCGCGTACCCGTGCAAAAGATACTACGACTTGTCGGTGGCACATTTGTCGCGGCATCGTTTTCAAAGTAAGCTTAGATTTTTGATCAAATTCACGCCTTTCCCGGAGAATTATGAAACGAACAACTACGGCCTTTATTTTCTTCACGCTGCTTGTCAGCATTTGCCCTGTAGCGCTAAGTGCGCAAACAACTTCGGATGATGCTGCCCTGATCGCAAAAGCGAGAAAGATCCACGAAAAAGTGATCACGCTTGACACACACAACGATATCAGCACAACAAACTTCACTGACACGGTCAATTACAGCCAGGACCTGCCGAACCAGGTCAACATTCCAAAAATGCGTAAAGGCGGTTTGGATGTATCGTGGATGATCGTTTACACGGGCCAGGGGCCGCTGACCGATGCGGGTTATGCGGCGGCATACAAGAACGCGATCGACAAATTCGACGCCATCCACCGGCTGACTGAAAAGATCGCGCCGAACGACATCGGCCTGGCCCTGACATCAAACGACGTCCGCCGCCTGGTGAAAGCAGGCAAACTCGTTGCCATGATCGGCGTTGAGAACGGCTACCCGATCGGCAACGACCTCGGCCGGATAAAAGAATTTGCAGACCGCGGAGCTCGATATATGTCGCTTGCACACAACGGCCACAGCCAGCTTGCCGATTCCAATACCGGCGAAGCAGACGGAAAATGGCTGCACAACGGCCTTAGCGATCTCGGCAAAAAGGCGATCGCGGAGCTGAATAAATGGGGCATTATGATCGATCTTTCGCACCCGTCGAAGGAATCGAATATCCAGGCGATCAAGCTCAGCCGTGCTCCTGTGATCGCGTCTCATTCGGGAGCCCGCGCGATATCCAATCATAGCCGCAACATAGATGATGAAGTACTTGAACTCATCAAACAAAACGGCGGCGTCGTTCAGGCCGTTGCATTCCGTGCCTATGTGAACGGAAAAAAGAACGAAGCGCGTTCGGCCAGATCAACGGAGATAACGCGCGAATTGGCCGCAAAGGAAGGCATTACAATACTCCCGCGCGGCGAGGCATTTCGCCTGCCCGAGGCCGAACGCACAGCCTATATGAAGAAGCTGACGGATTTTCGCACCCGGAACGCCTCAATTCTTCAAGAAAAGCTTAAAGACGTGCCTGATGTTGACGTAAAGGATTTTGTAGATCACATCGACTATCTGGTGAAAAAGATGGGGATAGACCACGTCGGCATCTCGTCTGACTTCGATGGCGGCGGCGGCGTTCAGGGCTGGGACAGCGCGGCCGAAACATTTAATGTAACACTCGAACTGGTCCGCCGCGGCTACACCGAAAAGCAGATCGAAAAACTCTGGAGCGGTAACCTGCTCCGCGTTCTGGATGAGGTCCAAAAGGTCGCAAAGAAGATCCAGGCCGAGACCGCAAAATAGCAGACGGCAAATCGCGCGACTGCGTCTGATCCTTCAGCGTCCGCCGTACGGGTAAGATCCAAAAGCCAACAAGAGTGCTGAAGAGTGAACTTCATGACTCTTGTTGGCTTTTCGCTCTTATTGTTGTCTAAAAAGACTGCCCAAACGGACGCGCTACTTTTTCCTGAACCTCGCCTGAAAGAACCGCAGATATTTGGGCTCGTAGATCATTTCTAGGCCGCGGATCTTGTCTCGGCGTCTATGAACGCGTTCGACGGATTCGGCGATGACGTCCATGTGGGCTTGTGTATAAACGCGGCGGGGAATTGTCAGCCTGACAAGTTCGAGCTTTGGAAAATAGTGGTCGCCGGTTTTTGAATTCCGTCCGGCCGAGACGATGCCGCGTTCCATCGCTCGGATACCCGCGTCCTCGTACAACTCAGCGGCAAGAACCTGTGCGGGAAATTCCGTTTGCTTCAAATGCGGCAGAAATTTCTTTGCGTCAACAAAAATGCCATGCCCGCCGGTCGGCCGTACGATCGGAATACCGCGTTCGACAAGCTGGTTGCCGAGATAAAGGACCTGCCCGATCCTCGCGTCCATGTGGTCGTCCTGCACCGATTCGACGATCCCGACCGCCATCGCTTCCATATCGCGTCCGGCCAAACCGCCGTAAGTGTGCAGGCCTTCGTAAACGACGACCAAATTGCTGGCTTCCTCAAATTTCTCCTTATCATTCAGCGCCAAAAATCCGCCGATATTCACCAACGCATCCTTTTTGCCGCTAAACGTGGCGCCGTCTGTATAACTGCAGATCTCTTTCACCAGGTTTGCGACGCTCCGGCGTGAATAGCCTTTCTCACGCTGCTGAATGAACCATGCGTTTTCGGCGATACGCGTCATATCGAGCATGATCTTGATGCCGTGCTTTGCCGTAAATTCACGCAACGCCTTCAGATTGCCCATACTGACGGGCTGTCCGCCAGCCATGTTGACGGTGGTGGCAACGCAGATATAGGGAATTCGGCCGGCTCCGTGTTTTTTGACCAAAGCCGCCAGCTTGTCAATGTCGATGTCGCCCTTGAACGGATGCAGGCTTTCCGGATCATGAGCTTCGTCGATTATGACATCAAAAAAACGCCCGCCCGCAAGTTCCTGATGAAGCCGCGTCGTCGTGAAATACATATTTCCCGGAATGACGTCACCCTTCTTTATCATCACCTGCGACAAAAGATTTTCCGCGCCGCGGCCCTGATGTGTTGGGATGATGTATTTATAGCCGTAATACTTTTTCGCGGCGGCCTCGAGGTGATAAAAGTTTTTGCTGCCCGCATATGCCTCGTCGCCGAGCATCAAACCCGACCACTGAGCATCGCTCATCGCAGAGGTCCCGCTGTCTGTCAGCAGGTCGATATAAACGTCCTCTGACCTAAGCAAAAAGGTGTTATATCCCGCTTCCTTTATCGCCTTTGCGCGCTGCTTAGGCGTTGTCATTTTTAGCAGCTCGACCATTTTTATCTTGAATGGTTCGGCCCATGAACGTGTATTTTCTATCGTCATTTTTATGTTTGCACCCGCAAGCCCGGCGGGCATTATCGGTTGATATCAGGAAATATATAGCGGCATCCCCAAATTGCCATCCGTGACTTGAGTCACAGCGTGCCGCGCATTATTCTAGGATAAATATACCTTATATGCCAAAGACCATAATCGAACCCTTTAAGATCAAATCAGTTGAGCCGATCTTTATGTCCACTGAAGAAGAGCGTGCAGAATATATTAGCGATGCTCATTATAATCCGTTCCTGCTTCATTCACGCCATGTCATTATCGACCTGCTCACAGATAGCGGAACGTCCGCAATGAGCAGCGAGCAGTGGGCCGGGATAATGCGCGGCGATGAATCTTACGCAGGCGCGTCAAGCTGGGAACGGCTCTATGATGAGATCTGTGATCTGACCGGATTCGAACACGTTCTCCCAACGCATCAGGGCCGGGCGGCGGAGCGAATTCTCTACAGCCAGATCGGCGGAAAAGGGAAGGTCTTCTTAAGCAACACGCATTTTGATACGACGCGGGCGAACATCGAGCACAGCGGCGCCGAGGCATTTGATATCCCGACGCCGCTTGCCGCCGACCACGACTCCGACTATCACTTCAAAGGCGACATCGACCTCGAAGCGCTCGAAGCAAAGATCGCCCAACATGGGGCCGAAAATATCGCGGCGGTTATCCTGACGGTCACGAACAATAGCGGCGGAGGCCAGCCGGTAAGCATGGAAAATGCCCGTGCCGCAGCCGAGATCTGCCGGCGGCACAATATTCTCTATATCATCGACTGCTGCCGCATCGCCGAAAACGCGTGGTTCATACATCAATATGAAAAAGGCTATGAGAGCAAGACATACCGCGAAATAGCCCAGGAGATGTTCCGTCTTGCCGACGGCTGCATCATGAGCGCAAAAAAAGACGCGCTTGTGAATATGGGCGGATTTCTTGCATTGCGGGATGCAAAGCTTGCGGAAGAGTGCACAAATCTTCTCATAATCACTGAAGGTTTTGTCACTTACGGCGGGCTTTCGGGCCGCGATATGGAGGCAATGGCGCAAGGCCTGCGCGAGGTTTTCGATCCGGAATATTTGAACTACCGCATCGTGAGCACGCGCTATCTCGGCGAGCACATCCGTGCCAAGGGCGTTCCGGTGCTTTATCCGATCGGCGGCCACGCCGTTTACGTCGATGCAGGCCGGCTCTATCCGCATATTCCGGCGGACCAATATCCCGGACAGGTCCTCGTATGCGAACTCTACAAACGCGGCGGCATCCGCGCCGTCGAGATCGGTTCGGTCATGTTCGGCAAATACGACGAAAGCGGCAAACTCATCGCCGCGCCGTCAGAACTTGTGCGCCTTGCCATTCCGCGCCGTGTCTATACACAAAGCCACATCGACTACGTCATCGAGGTCTTCGACGAAATAATGTCCACCGCCCCCGAAACCCGCGGCCTGAGAATTACAAAGGAAACGCCGCTCC
>JADLDC010000080.1 GCA_020846885.1 Acidobacteriota bacterium
TGGTCCTTTTGTCGACATTCCTTATCCGAACGTTTCGTCCGCGAAGCTCGTTCAACTTGAAATTCTCATTGGCCATCGACGCGGCCGATGCACTGTCGGCATCCAGATTGACGCTGCCATTCGGCATCGAGAAACGCAGGTTACGTGCCGTTAGGGCCGCAAACTCATTGTCGGCGATCGAGAATTTCTGTGCCCGTCCCGTCGCTGCGCTTGCCGTCAATTCGCGGTCCTTGTATTCGGCGACCGCATCTGAAAGGAATAGTCCGCCGATGGTCATTGCGTCGGTCTTTGCGGCCACGGCTTGAAGTTCGCCGACCCATCGAAAATCCGTGCCCGTTCCGCGGACGTTTCCCGCCAGCTTTGGAAACTCGATCCGGAAATCCTCGAATGTAAGGAGCTCGGCCACGGCGTTGCCGTTTGCCGTGTAGTTTGAGTTCGTGCCTTCGACGGTGGCGGTTACGTTGACCCCTTTTAGATAAACGCCTTCGGCCGTCAGTGACTGCGAATCGACCGACCCGTCGATCTTGTAGTTTTCACCGGAACCCGAGACCTTGCCCTTGAAATTGCCGATGCCGGTGATCGTTGTCCCAAGCGGAAAGATAGATGAAGCCTGCGTAAGATCTATCGTCGATTCGATATTCAGGTCGTAGGTCGGGTTAGCCCAGTCGCTGATCCGTCCGCTCAGACTGGTCGTGCCGATAGGTGTAGTTAGGCGAAGCTCTGTAATATCCGCGCCGGTGCGGTCGGCGATACCGGTCGCGCGAAGGTCGATCGGGTCCACAGCCCGGTCATCGTAGACGAACCGTGACCGCGTCGAGGTGAGATCGAATTTGTACCGCTTCTGCTCATCCGGCACCGACATATTCTCCGGTTCGAGCAGGAAAATAACATTGTTCGCGTCTGCCGCGATCTTTCTCGAAACGTCGCCAAAATGGACAACACTGTCGCGAAGCGAAAAGACCACGGATTCATATCTGAAATTGACGCGGCCGGGCTTTTCTTCGACCAGCTTCAGCCCTGAGAAATTGGAACGCCCCTGTTCATCAAATTTTACCCAAATCTCGGCACCGCTGATGTCGGTAGTATTGATGCTTATGTCACGGCTGAGCTGCCACGCGTAGAGATCATCTACGGTCAGGCCGAGGTGAGCTTCGCGTATAAAAAAGAGCTTTTCACCGGTGGTGCGGTTATTGAAGGTAGCGTTTCGCAGTTCGAGCGTGAGAGGGGCAAGTGTGACACGGAAGACATCGGCGTCAAAATCGATCCCGATATCGGCCATCTTTGCCTTGAACTGTGCCTTGATGTATGTGTCGGCAACGCCGGCCCGATAGAGAAAGAACGCGATCACTGCCAACAAAACCACGCCCAGCCCGAGGGCCGCGAGCGCGACAAAAATGTTCCGCCGTGAAAATACGCCCCGCCTCGGCGTCGCGTCCCCGTCCGACGGATCAGGTTCTGTTGGCTCGATCTCTTCCCTTTGTTCGACTTCCTCGTCGGGCATACTCGAATAGGACGCTCCGCCGCGGCGGTGGTCAAAGACTCACGGTCTCACTGATCTCAAGGCCGAACGCCTCAACGGCGTTGACCTTCGGGGGGTGATTGGACAGCAAGCTTATACTTCGTGCGCCAAGGTCTGTCAGTATCTGGGCGCCAATTCCGTAATCGTGGGTCTTTCCGTATCCAGTTTGCTGTTTTGCGGCCTGAAAATCAATATCCTTTTCCTGCATGAGCGCATAGGTGCGAAGTTGGTCCACCAGGTCGAGATTATTTTCGCGCTGCCGCAGATACAGCACGACCCCGCATTTAGCTTCCGAGATCTTTTGGAGAGATGTTTGTAAAGCGGCCGCGGCCTCGCCGACAGTGGCCCCGAACATCGCGAATGTGATGTTCTCTGTTTGGACGCGAACAAGAACAGGGCCCGTTGCCTGTTCGACATCGCCCATAACGAACGCGATGTGGGTCTCGCCGTTCATCGCGTTCTCATAAACGATGGTGCGGAAAATGCCCCAAGTTGTCGGCAGGTCGGTTTCGACGACCCGTTTTACCAGTGTTTCCTTGGAAATGCGATATCTGACAAGGTCGGCGACCGAGATGATCTTGAGGCCGTGCTTTTCGGCAAATACTTCCAGATCCGGCAAACGGGCCATTGTGCCGTCGTCGTTCATTATCTCGCAAATAACGGCGGCGGGCTGCAGGCCGGCGATCCGGGCGATATCTACACTTGCCTCGGTCTGGCCGACCCGGACCAAAACACCTCCGCGTTTCGCCCTCAACGGGAACACGTGGCCCGGGCGTGCCAGGTCCCCGGGTTTTGACATGGGATCAGCGGCGGTCAGGATAGTTTTTGCACGGTCGGCGGCGGAAATTCCGGTGGTCACACCCTCGCGGGCTTCGATCGAAATGGTGAATGCCGTTCCCATGCTCGAGGTGTTGTTTGCCGTCTGCGGCGAAAGCTGAAGCTCATCGCAGCGTTCTTCGGTCATCGGCATGCAGATGAGCCCGCGGCCGTGTACCGCCATAAAGTTAATGATCTCAGGGGTTACCTTCTCGGCCGCGCAAACAAGGTCGCCCTCATTCTCGCGGTCCTCATCATCGACGATGATTATCATTTTCCCGTCGCGGATGTCTGCGACAGCTTCTTCAATAGTTGCCAGCGGCATCGGATATCCTTGAAAACACTAAGTAATGGACTGATCAAATTTTAGCCAATCTTCCGGGCTTTTGCGAATCTGACGGAGGGTTAACAATATCGCGGTTAAGCCGTACAATGACTTCTTCGAACCGCGATCGGCAGCGCATGGTAAAAGATAGAAAGCTTGCAATACTTCTCCACTTTGTATTCTTCCTGTCGGGCATCACAACGATCCTGATCGGGCAGGTCCTGCCCATATTGTCTCGAGGCCTTGCCCTGAATGATCTGCAGGCAGGCTATTTGTTTCCCGCACAGTTCGGCGGCGCGATACTGGGCACGCTTGCCTCGAACTGGTTCGGGCGGCTGAACGGCTTTGTTTCCGCAACAGTTGTCGGCTCAAGCGCAATGGCCCTTGGCGTGACCGCAATGTCCATGAATTCATTCGAAGGCTGCCTTGCGGGATTTTTTGTCAATGGCCTCGGTGTCGGATTGACGCTGCCGGCGATAAATATGTTAGTGCTTGAGATGAATCCGTTACGCGGAGCGTCGGCACTGAGTATTCTTAATTTTTGCTGGGGGCTTGGCGCTATCGTCTGCAAACCTTTTGTTGACGCGACGGCGTCCGAACAAAGCATCTATGTGACGTCCGTTTTTCTGTCGATACCGCTTCTGATCGGGGCAGCACTGATCGCGTTGCTGCCGCGCGATCGGGCGTCCAAGCCCTTGAACATCACAAATGACGCTGCATCGATGCCGCAAGCGGCAGCAATATGGACAGGAGCACTCGCCTGGGCCGTGGCGTTGTTCAACTTCATTCAAGTCGGTTTCGAAAGTGGTGTCGGCGGCTGGCTGACGACGTATGCTGACCGCCTGCACGGTGCGCCGGTCATAAACCTGTTCTCACCAACATTTCTTTATTTTCTCTTCTTTGTCGCCGGCCGCGGAGTGGCGCCGCTGTACTTTCGCTTCATGTCCGAGAATCAAGTGCTGTTTCTCGATATCGGACTAATGCTTGTCGGCATGCTGATAATACTTGCAGCCTATGATCTCGCCTGGCTGAGCATTGGTGCGGCCGTCGCCGGCCTTGGGGCGTCATCGGTTTTCCCAACGAACCTTTCACGGTTTGCTCGGACCTTTGGCCCCGCGGCTGCACACCGGGCGACTCCGTTGTTCATTAGCGGCACTCTCGGCGGTGCGGCCGTGACTGTGCTTATCGGGTCAATCTCAAATCAGGTTACGGATCTTCGGGCCGGGATGTTCGTGCTGCTGGCGTGTGTAGGGTTTCTTGGGATGATCCAAATAGCTCTCGCGATCCGCCGAATACACCGGCCGGAGCCTTAAAGCCTCATTGATCGTCGCTGTCGCCGCGTGTAGGGTGCGGCCGAAAGGTCAGAAGTAGTCAGGCACGGGCCAGTTTGCTCCTATTGGAGCCAGAATAAGTACATAGATGCCATTGAAACGACGAATAGTATTCCCGCCATTGGGAGGCCGACGCGGACGAAATCGCGGAAGCTGTAGCCGCCGGGACCCATTACGAGGACGTTGACCGGATGGCCGAGCGGTGTGATAAACGCCATTGACGCGGCGACGGCGACGCCCATCGCCAATGCTCGCGGATCGATGCCGGATTGTTCGGCGATGCTGATAGCCAGCGGGCCCATTACTGTCGCTACGACGGCGCCGTTTACCGTTTGGACAAGCAATGCCGTCACAAGAAAGAGCGAGGCAAGCAGCGCAAGCGAACCAAAGCCGCCGATGGCGGCGACCAAGTGCGATGCGAGCCAAGCGGCCGCGTTCGTTTTCGAAAGAGCAATGCCCATTGGCAGCATTCCGGCGACCAGAAAAACGCTCCGCCATCCCATTGACGACCAAGCCTGATCGGTCGTCAAAATGCCGGTCAGCATCATCACAAGAGCTCCGCCGAGCATGATCGGGCCGGTCATTGCCGGCATCGTTGCCGCAAGCAGCAGCGTAAGAACGAATATCAAAAATGCCGCTTTGCCTTTGCCGGGAACGACCGCCGTTTCGTCCTTTGGCGTCAGCACGATAAGGTCAGGGTCCGACGCGGCTATTCGTATTCGCTCCGTTCTGCCTTGAAGTAAAATAGCGTCTCCGAATTGCAGCGGTTCATCTGCAAGCCCAAACGTTATCTCAGAGTCACGACGCCAGATCGCAAGCACATTCAGCCCATATTTTTCACGGAAATTTGCGTCGCGAAGCGTTTCGCCGATCAGCCGCGAACGCGGAGCGAGCATTGCCTCGACGACTGTCACGACCGCCGAACGCAGATCGCTCTCCTGCCACCGCGATGTCGGAAGAAATTCCATATAGGGCTCAACGTCGCGCTTGCGGAAATCTTCAAGGTTGCCTTCGAACACGAGTATGTCGTCGTCTTTTATCTCGGTACTCGGCGACGGCGCCACTATCCTTCGTCCGCCGCGTTCGATGGCTACGACGCTGACGCCAAATTTTTCTCGAAGCGTACTTTCGGCAAGTGTTTTTCCGGTAAGAAACGAGTTGTCGGGAACGCGTGCACGAAACAGGTTCTGGCCAAGCGAATATGCGGCGACAAGATCGGAACTGTCTTTTGTATTTGGTGCTTGCGTGCGTTCGATCTGCGATTCGCCTTTCAAAAGTCTGCGGCCAAATACGGCCATATAGACGGCGCCGGCGATCGTCACCGGCACCCCGACCCATGCGAAATCGGTGACGCTGAATGAATGAAGCCCGCGGTCAACAAGGAGTGAATTGATGACGATATTCGCGGTTGTAAGAAGCGTGGCTGTGCCGCCGAGAATGGTGCCGAATGCGAGCGGCATCATTATTCGCGAGGTGTCCACGCCCGCCTTCTTTGCCGCTCCCGACGCGGCCGGCAGCAGCACTGCGGCCGCGGCGATGTTGTTCATAAAAAGCGAAAGGAATGCACCGGCGATCATCACTACTATCGTCAGCCTGAATTCGCCATGTCCGCCGATCCGCAATAAGAACTGTCCCACGTTGTCCGTAACTCCCGACCGCCGAAGTGCTTCGGCCAGGATAAAGACCGCCATTATTGTAATGACCGCAGTCGTGCTGAAGCCCGACAAAGCCTCCTGCGGAGTAAGAATTCCCGTTATTGCAAGGGCGACGGCGACCAGCAACGCCACAAGCTCCGACGAAAGCCGATCGGTCAAAAACACGATCAGAGCAACCGCCAGGATCACGAGCGTCAATATAAGGTGGCTTTCCATCAAAAGCCTTAAGTGTAAATTGAGCGCGTTGCGGATTCAAAGCCCTGCGGCATTATCCAGCCCGGCGTTTCTTATTACTTTAGCCAGGTGATAATATATTAGGTTTGATTTTAACTCATGAGCAATAATAACGAACCAAACAAGATCATCTTTTCGATGGTCAAGGTCAGCAAGTTTTACGACAAGAAGCCGGTCCTGAAGGACATTTATCTTTCGTTCTTTTACGGCGCCAAGATCGGCGTTTTGGGATTGAA
>JADLDC010000081.1 GCA_020846885.1 Acidobacteriota bacterium
ATGGCCGGAGCGTTAAATGCCTTTAACAGAGCAGTTGTGCTTGACGGAAACAATGTCGCAGGCCTATTTAACCTGGGTTCGGCCCAATACGCATCGGGCGATAAGAACGGTGCGAAGAAAACGCAGGCGAGACTCAAGAAACTTCGCCCCGACCTTGCCGATCAACTGGGAAATATAATCGCCGGCAAAGCGATAGAGTTCGGGACACGCAAACTTCGGGAGAAGATACGCATTCCGGGATTTCCTTTCTAAACTTGTGGAAACTACACAAAACGGGCCGGGAGCAGGCGGATCGCTTGGTCCCGGTTTGTTTTTCCCAATGCGGTTCATCCGAATCGGCCAAGAAGCACTAATTATATCTCCGTTGCCAACCACGGATGATCCAATTTTGGATCTGGCAGGTCTTAAAGTATTGTTGACAACTGTAACCACGTTCGTTACAATATAGATCAAGGATGCTCGCCTGAGTCGGAGAATTCGACCTGGACACCCCGAGAAGTTTGTCGGTCCGGGTTTTTGCGATACGTCATTGACGCGAGCTATAATCTTGCAATCATATAGGAGAGATAAGATGGCAACGTTTGCTAAGGAAGTCACAGATTCGGAGTTCGAAACAACGGTGCTTGGTTCTGATCAGCCCGTTTTGGTGGATTTTTGGGCGGAATGGTGCGGTCCGTGCCGTATGATCGCGCCGTCGGTCGAAGCGGTCGCCGAGGAATACGATGGTAAGGCCGCTTTCTTCAAAATGGATGTCGATAACAACCAAAACGTGCCGCAGCGTTACGGCATTCGCGGCATTCCGACGCTGATCCTGTTCAAGGGCGGGCAGGAGCAGGAACGCATTGTCGGTGCGGTCTCGCGCGAAGCTATCGCTAAGGTGGTCGGCAAGTACCTATAGTTCGTCTTTCATTCCAAAGTAAAAAGGCTGCCATTGTCGGCAGCCTTTGCGTTTGCCGGCCGGCGGCGATCGATCGCCCGCCCAGAAGGACAGATGATCGGTCGAGCCGAATCAGTATGTATTATAGCGGGCCACCGGCGTGTCTCCCGTCTCGCCCCAAAGCTTGCTGAAGATCCGGCGGTCGCCTACTGTCATGGTGTAGAACCTTCCAGGCGAACCCGGCCGCCAAACGGAGTAATCGGTCTTACCGTCGCCATCATAATCGCCCTGCGCGATGAAATCCGTAGCGGCAACGCCCCACTCATCGATGACCGCAGAGCCAGTAACGCTCGACAAGAACTCCCAGTCAAGAAACCCGCCCGCATTATCTCTTACGACGCAAAGGTCTGTTTTTCCGTCGCCGTCATAATCGCCAGGAACTATCTGATCGGTCGACAGTCCAAGGGTGCGTATATCAAAGTTGCCGTTGGCGAATCTCAGATAAAAGCGGCCTACGGAGCCCTCAGCCCTTTGGACGACGAAGTCGAATTTTCCATCACCGTCATAATCGCCGGGCGATGGGAAGTCGCCAGCTTCGCCCCATAATATCGACTTGATATTCCCATCCTCGGAAGTCTTATAGAACCAAGCGCTTTGCGGCCCCGAACGGTATACGGCAACATCGTCGCGGCCATCGCCGTCATAATCGCCAACAACCCGTGCGTCATCGCCAACCTGCCCAAACGGGTCTATTCGGATAGTTTGAGTTGACGAATTTATGATATAAAACGTCGCGTTCGAAGACCTGAAAACGCCGACGTCGTCGCGGCCATCACCGTCAAAGTCGCCCGAGATGACCTGGTCACCGCTGATTCCCCATTGCTGCGGTGTCCGAGGACTGCCGCCGCGGAGTTGGGTGAACCACGTCAACTGGCTTCCCACACCGGCGGCGGGACGCGTGACCGCATAGTCGGTCATTCCGTCTCCGTTAAAATCGACTACTGCATCATTCGGGGTTGTTCCGATATTCGGAGCTCCGGGTGTTAGAGCACCGGCCGTTGGAAAATTGAGTGTCCGTATGGTTGAGCTGTACGTTGTTGCGTCGTTCGCGCCTGTCATCGCACCGCCATACCATGCCGCACCGGACCGCGGATTTGTGTTATCCGAAAATCGTGTCGCTGCACCAATAGTTCCGCCCGTTGCATTCAGGACCACACCGCCATACGTCAGATCGCCCGCCCCGCCGTCAGTCCAGGCGACGGCATCGAGAATGACCGCGTCGGCCGGGAGCAGCTCAAGCGTCCCGTCGTTGTCCGTATCGTAGTCGGTCGCTGGCGTAATGGCCGTGGCCGAGCTGATAAGCAGAAAGGAGATGGTCCCGTTCTCAAGTCCATTGGACGTATCGAGCAGGGCAGTTTGGAGACGGGTGGTGCCGGGCGGATAGGTCCTTGTACCGCATGCCACGGTACCGGTGATCACTATTAGTCCATTGGAGCCAAAGGCGGGCCCGGGACTACCAAAGGTGACAACGAAATCCGCCGTTCCCGACGGGATGGCATCTCCCTCAAAGGCGACAAAATGTACGTTTTCAATGATCGCTCCGGGTGTGCCGCGAAGTTCAACATACTCGCAGGGCTGGTCGGTGCTGCCAGGATTGATATCCAGTTCATTGATCAGCTGTGCCGAAACGGTCATGCACAACAAGCAGAAAAGGCAACCCATGGCCGCCGCGGTGAATACTCGTTTCATCATCGTCCTCTCCTCGCTATTATCAGGATGAAAAAGTTCGGCACGATCAAAAATCGACCAGCATTAATGTTCCGAATTCAAGCATCTTAGCATGAAAAAGGCGAAAGCGTGAAAATGCG
>JADLDC010000082.1 GCA_020846885.1 Acidobacteriota bacterium
ACGGCGTCCATGTCAGCTGGGTCGTAAAGACGTTCGAATTTTCACGTCCGCCTTTTAGCCTTGCAAGGTCAGAACCCGTTTCCGAGTATCCTACCTGCGAGATCGGTGCACCGCCAACGGACAGGGCCCCGTGCGGATAAATGCCTTCAACCGAAAGGGGGTTCCAAAGATATGACGTGAAACCGTTCAGGTTGTTGAAGAACGTGTAATCAAGTCTGCCCTGGGCATACTCATACTTTGTCTTGACATGAAACGTGTCCGGTGAGTATGCAGTATTCGGGATCAAAACCGGTCCGGTTGCGGGGTCGAACGGAAGGAAGAAGTTGGTTGTACGCGACCCGGTGAATACCTGGGGCGAGTAGATGCCGTAGAACCAAAGATGTTCCTTGACGATCGGGCCGCCAAGCGAGGCGGTCGGATCGAACTGGGTGTAATCATCTTTAGGCGACTGGAACGCATACCATCTCTGATAGGAAGCGTCATCATTCGGCGCATAGTTCTGCGTGACGAAGCGATTGTTCGGCTGCAGGCCCGAAGTTTCGATCTGAGCGCCGAATTCGCCGTGGAACGCGTCCGTACCGGACTTCGTAACAACCGCGATCACGCCGCCGCTGGCTCCGCCGTGCTCGGCTTCAAAACCGCTCGCTTTGACCTGAACTTCTTTGACAAGCGCGGTCGGGACGTTGTTGATGCCTGAAAGCGTTCCGTAACGATAGTTGGTGATCTCCTGGCCATCGAGTACGAACGAGTTTTCGGCCTTACTTGCGCCGTCAACCTGGAAGCCGCCCGTAAGCGATTCGCCGCGGGTTCCCGGCGAAACCTTCAATATTGAAGTAAAGCTGGTTCCCGTAGGAAGCTTTTCGATAAGTTCAGAAGTGATATTCGTCTGGACCTTGCTGTCAGAAGTATCGACAACAACGCCAAGCGGGTCTGCACCGACTTCAACGTTAATATCCGCCTGCGAAATACCAAGCGTAACGTTCGCGGTCGTGGTTTTTTCGATAACGACCTGTGTGTCAATAACCGTCTCGGCGAATCCGCTGATGGCGCCTACGGTTATTTTGTATCGGCCAGCGGGCAGACGTTCGATACGATATTTGCCGCTGTCGTTTGCGGTAACTGTCTGATTAAAGGCCGTGTTGATACCCGTAACGGTTACCGAGGCCCCTGGAACGACAGCACCCTTAGAGTCACTGACCGTTCCTTCGATCGTACCTGCCGTCTGTTGGCCAAACGTAAATACCGTGGCCAAAAGCAGCATCGAGATCGTTGAGCCGATCAATCTTAAAGTGTTGCTCATTTGTAGTCTCCTTGAAAAGTAAGGTGGTTGCCTGTCTATATTCCTCTAAAAACAGGAAAGATCCTTGTAATCTTTGTTGGTGATTGATTAATCCTTGTTGGGCAAGGAGTAATTGCCATCCTTTCAATGGCAATTTCCTAGCCAGCCGAGCCGCTTTTCGGGGATTTGGTGTAAATTGTTATGAATGGGAGGGTTAGGCGGCCAGCTTTAGGCTAAGGTTGATATGCCGTCAGGGCAAAACAATCCAACAATTCGTAAAATTTCCAAAATATTGGATTATTTTGCCCATGGACGACCTCCGCTATTTTGCGGCCCGGAGTTTGGCAAGGACCTTTTTGAGTTCTTGTTTTTCGGAACTTGAAATGTCAGGGTCCGCTTTGAGATATGCCTCCAGCTCATTGGCGGCGTCACTGTTTCTCTTCATTCTGTTATATAGCAGAGACAATTGCATGTGTATTTCCGGATCGGGATCTTTCGACAATGACTTAGCGGTCAACAGCGCCTTTTCGGCGGCCGGAAGATCGTTGTTCAGCTTGTAGATCATTCCCTGCAGCAGGCGAACAGTTGGGACTTGCGGGCTAATAAGAACGGCCGCTTCGATCGCCTTGATGCTCGCCGATGCCTGATTCAATTTGTAAAAGGCCAGCGCGAGGCTGTAGTAACAATCGCCGCATTTGGGATTAACGTCGATCGCCCGAAGCAGGAACGGATATCCGTTTTCATAGTCGCCGCCGAGAACATAGGCTTTTCCTAAGGCGGCCAACGCGTCAAAATAAGTTGGGAACGCTTTGGTCGCACCCTCAAGGCTCGTCAACGCCTGCTTTCTATCAGAACTTAGCGAATCTATTCCAGCATTGTAGAGTTTCCTAGCCTCATCTGGAACCTGCTGCGCGAACACGGTCCCAACAATGGAGACCTCGCCGTTTGCCTTCCGCGTGTCCTCTATCAAACGGAAGGTCATCATCACGAAGTCGCTGCCGGTGGTTTGATTATTTACTTCAAGCTCTTGCTCATCGCCCCTCAGATTGGTGCCGAACGGCTTTACATGAACAACGTAGCGGCCGGGCCCCATTCCCTTGAATGCGAACCGTCCCTGCGTTGTCGAGCGCTGACGGTCAACCAGTTGGCCGAGGTCGTTGTACAGTTCAACAAAGGCGTTGTACACAGGCTTATTTATCGTGTCTCGAATGGTGCCCTCGACACGATTGGTCCCTTGCCGGCCGCCGCTCCCGGGCCTTTGGGCATACGCGGCCTGCGGCAGCACATAAACTGCTGTAAGAAGGGCCACAGCGAACAAATAATATCTAAACTTCATGATTATCTCCGTTTATCAGATGGTGAGTTGAGTCGATTTCGAACTTTTTCTTTCAAATACTGTGCCACGAACCCGCAGATCTGATCTTATGCCTTCTTCGACGAGTAGGGGTGGCAGAAATTATAGCAGAATCATGTGTCAGTTAGAGAACAAACTTAGATGCCGTGTTTGAGACTTGGATAAGAAAGCCTTTCGCGCTCGAGTTTCAAAAGCTCAGCAAGTGTCCGAGCTTTTCTTTTTTTGTGCGGAGGTAGTGGGCGGCGGTCTCTTCGGCTTCGATCTCGATCGGGATGCGTTCGACGATGCGGAGGCCGGCGGTTTCCAGGGCTTTGAGTTTTTTGGGGTTGTTGGACATAACGCGGACGCGGCAGAGGCCGAGGTCGAAGAGGATCTCGGCGCATTGCTGGTAGGTGCGGGCGTCCACGGCAAAGCCGAGTTTCTCGTTTGCCTCGACGGTGTCGGCGCCTTCATCTTGAAGTGCATAGGCGCGGATCTTGTTCAGAATGCCTATTCCACGGCCTTCCTGCTGCTGGTAAACGATCGCTCCGCGGCCTTCGGCCTCGATCATCTCCAGCGCTTTATGCAGCTGCGGGCCGCAGTCGCATTTGATCGAGCCGAAAACGTCACCCGTCAAGCATTGTGAATGGATGCGGACAAGCGTCGGCACCTCAGGGTCCATTTCGCCCTTGTACAGAACGACAAATTCTTCGTCGCTGTTCAACGAACGATAACCGGCGATCTTGAACTCTCCGTGCTCGGTCGGCAGGTCCGCCGTCGCGACCCGTTCGACCGTGACCGCCCGGCTCGCCCAGGGACAATCGTTATTCGCTTTTGAAAGCTCAGCGTCCACAAAAATCAGTATTAAGGATTATAGCCCTTTCGCCATCGATTTTATAGTGCAAGTTTTGCGTCACTACCTCTCCGTATGCAAGGTGCACCAATAGCTCGCGCTAACCGGCTGTCAATGTCTCGCCATGCTCGGCCTCAAGAAAGTTTACGGCGCAGAAAATCCCTTCGCCTTTATGGACCTCCAGGACGTACAGGAACTAACCAATTTCTTCGAACGCCGCGTCTCGGCCTATCAGGTTGCTGTTGCGGGAGAGGTAAGTTTTAGTGAGGCGTTTTGATGTTAGTTGAAAATGCTTAATATCAAGAACGGTTAGCTCGATGAACGTGGTCGCCGTTGCTGGCGAAGTTAATTTTAGTTAAGCACTCTAGCCATGGTTACTAAAGAAAGACGGTACTTGCTTGAGCTCGTTCTCGAACGCGAAAGGGTACCGTCTTTTTCTGAATATCCATTCTCGCTTCCGGCAGTGTCAAATCTTTCGACCTTGGCTTTTGATCCGCGGGTCACATTCTTCATAGGCGAAAACGGCAGTGGGAAATCGACGGTTCTCGAGGCCATCGCACAAGCCATCGGATTGAACCCGGAAGGCGGAAGCCGCAACACGACGTTCACGACAAAGGACACGCATTCGGGGTTATTCGAATACATACGTCTCGTCCGGGGACATAAACGGCCGAAAGATTCATACTTCCTTCGGGCTGAAAGCTTCTACAACCTTGCGACCTACATGGATGACGACGATGATGATCCGCGGTACAGCAGAAAGGATTACCTCTGGACCTATGGCGGAAAGTCTCTGCATGAGCAATCGCATGGCGAATCGTTCATGGCGACGATGACGAACAAGCTGCGCGGCGCCGGTATTTATCTGTTCGACGAACCGGAGGCTGCCTTGTCGCCGTCGCGTCAGCTTTCGGCTCTGGCTGTTTTTCGAAAGCTGGTCGATCTCGAATCCCAGCTTATCATCGCGACACATTCCCCGATTCTAATGGCATACCCTGATGCCCTGATCTATAACTTTTCGGACGATGGTATTTCTACGATCGCGTATGAGGAGACCGAACACTACATGATAACGAGAGATTTTCTCAATAAGCCGGAAAAAATGCTTGCCTATCTGTTTGAAGAAGCAGATCCTGATTCGGATTGAACGGCATGCGCAGGAATCCTAATTTTCTATAGCCGCCGTACAGGAATTTACCAACTTCTTCGAACGCCGCGTCTCGGCGTATCAGGTCGCAGTCGCCGGCGAGGTGAGTTTTAGTGAGGCGTTTTAAGCGCGCATTAGGTGAGACCATGTGACACGAAAGATATGCGAACAGGACGCAATGCTAGTTTCCGCGGCCTTTCGATCGAGCGCGGAACTACTCAAGTCGTTGTCATCCAGCAAAAGATTCAAGCCGGCCAAACGTGCAGAGGGATATATCTTGATGCGTGCAGAAAATCTTTGTCGGCGGTCAGCAAAGTTGTTTTGTAATGAATGCAGAGTTGAGCTAAAAGGGCGTCGATCGTGCCGATTTGAACACCGGCACGCCTGCATTTATTACGCAAGCCTGCAGCTTCGATATGATCGAATCTGTCAGGTTTCAGCAACGGTAGGGCGGCAAATCGGTCGACGATCTTTTGCCGCTGTTTCGGACCATTAAAGCCCTGTAAAAGTTCCTGAAGGATCAAGCCAGTCGTTACTATGGACTCTTCGCCATTGAGGGCATCAACGAGGAACAAGACTTCGGGTGACTTGCTTTGCAAATCGCGTCTGAATGCGAGCGACCAAACGCTTGTGTCAACCAACAGCGTCATTTGCGTGAACGTTCCGATTTATAGTCGTAAGCATCGTCCCATTCCAGCCGGCCAAATAACTCGACCAACTTTCGCTGCTCACGACGAGCAATGAACTCCTTTAGAGCGCGCGTAACCGCCGCCTTCTTAGTCGTTTCGCCGCTGACCTCAAAGGCACGTTCAAGCAGCTCAGGATCAAGAGCAAGATTTGTCGCCATACCGCCTCCTACACAATACTCTACACATAAATACGACGACTGCCAAATTTCACGCTATCTGTTGCGGGAGCAGTCATTTTTTTGAGAACGATTTAAACATTCCCGAACGCCGCTCCTCCGCCTATCATGTCGCAGTCACGGGCGAGGTGAGGTTTGGCGAGGCGTTTTAGGAACAAAGTTTAGTGTCAAATCAGAGTCGCTCCGTCAAGGCGGGCGAATTTTGCATCAAATGTTCCTACCGGAGTATGGCCGAGTTTGCGGGCGATGGACAGGATAAGACAGTCTGAAAAGTTAACGCCTTTGTGGCCGCGGAATTGCGACAGCGCGTCAGAAACCGTTTCACGGTCTTGAATTGTCAGCAACCGATTTGACAGCAACGCCTCAACGGCCCGCATTAGTGAAGCCCGATCCAATTGGTAAAAGGAAGCAAGGACCCAAAGCGTTTCGGCGAGGACCAAATGGGATACCCATGCTCCTGTTCCGATAAAGTTTTTGGCTCGTCTTGTTTGCTTCGGATCGTCAGCGACGATTAGCCGCACCAGAAGGTTCGTATCAACGGCGTGCATGTTTTTTCCGCATATAGTTTTCGATTGCCCTGTCTATATCTTCGACGCTGATCGGCTTCGGCGGGCCGTTAGGAAACACGTTGCGGTGAAGATCGTCCAAATCGTATTCAGCAGCCCGCCTTACTGTTACCGATGCGCCGTCCGGATCATCTTCCCATTCGATCACTGAGCCAGGGCCTAGCCCGAGCTTTTTTCTGATCGGTGCAGGAACCGATATCTGTCCTTGCGCTGTTATCTTTGAGCGAATCGTTTTCACATTTCAATTGTAGTCCCATTACCCAGGTAATGCAACATGTTTTCGTACTTGGAAAGATATGCAAACAC
Source organism: Acidobacteriota bacterium (assembly GCA_020846885.1). GTDB lineage: Bacteria > Acidobacteriota > Blastocatellia > Pyrinomonadales > Pyrinomonadaceae > OLB17. The sequence continues at coordinate 6,350 of JADLDC010000082.1, forward strand.
GTTAACCGGCTCGTTTTGACTTTTGTTTCACCGGCTTGGCCGGGGCGGCGAAGGTTAGGGCGCGGCTGGGGTTTGTTTCCATTATAGTTTTTATCACCTCGTCGGTTACGCCTTTGGCTTTTAGGCCGGGGAGGATGATTTCGTGGATGTAGGTATAGCCGCCGCCGCCGTTTTCTTTTAGCTGGGGCTGGATGCAGACGTCGTGCGAGAGGATGATCTGGGCGGCGTGGCCGGCCTGGATCATGGCGTAAACGCTGTCAATGACGCGCGTGTCATTTGCCTTTGGCAGCGGAGCCTGGCCCATAAAATCCCATTCGACATAGGCTCCGCGGTTGAAGATGGCATCCATCGTTTTCACGTCTCGCCCGCCGGTGTGCGACATTACGACGCGATGCAGATCGACGCCTTCGGATTCGATGATGTCGAGTACCTTCATCATCTCGTCGAGCGGTTCGAAATTGTGAATCGACATCGGAGCGCCGGTGATGCGAGCCGCACGAGCGCTGGCGCGAATACTTTTAAGCTCGTTATCGGTCAGAGGCTTGCCGACCACACCGACCTCGCCGATGATGCCGGCGCGAATGTCGGTCCCGAGTGCTCCGACGGCGATGTCGCGGACAATGATGTCGGTCAACTGCTCAACGGTAAGCTTGTCCATATCGGGCGGATGGAGCGACTTCATATAAAAACCGGAACCCATTACGACATTCAGCCCGGAGACGCGGGAAATGAGTTTTAACGCAAGCGGGTCGCGCGTCAATCCGTACTGCGAAACATCGACGATCGTTCCGCCGCCGATATTTTTGAAATCCAGGATCGCCTTAAGCGACTGGTCAAAATCGGTAAGCCCGCGGCGCTTTTTGGGGTCGGCCGGCTGCGGTTCAAGCACGCTGACGTAGGTTGGTGCCAGCAGCATCGCCGTTGGCGGCTTGAAGTTGATAAAGATGTGCTCGTGCATCAGCGTCGGCCCGAGCTTCGATGGTTCGATCGGCCCCCAAACGGTTTGGACCTTGCCGGCAAGATTCGGGATCTTCGGCGATCGCTGTGCCGATACCGGATGGTTCAAACCGACAGCGATCATCGCAAACAATTGCGCGAGTGCAAGAAATGTTTTCATTGGCCTTCCTATCCGTTTAGAGCGAAAGAGGATCGACACATTGGTAACCTCTATCCTGCAAATCGACCGGCAGGTATTCGCTTTCGCGGTTCAGTTTTGGAATGGTGAAGCGGATGAATTGTAGCATCGACGAGCGTTTATGAAAAACACCCTCGCGGCAGATTCAACGCTTTTGCTTAAATTGTCCGGCGAGCAGGAAAAGTGCGATAACCGTCGCCGACAGACACGACGAAATTTGATCTTAATATTTTGCTCTGAGGCACAAGCCCTTCCTACTTGCTTTCAATTGACCTTATTATCTTCAACCCATCGACCATCGGTTTATATTCGGAAACCGGCCCGCGCGGGCGGCCCCAGATGGAGAAAAGGTGGCCAAGCATTTTTGGCGAATCCTGTTTGTAGCTGTATTCGATCAGCAGTTTCATCGCTTCTGGGTTTCGCCAGCTTGTCGGAAGCACACGAAAGCCTTTTTCGATGAACATCGGGATCGACGGATATCCGTCTTTCATCGGTTCGTAATGCCAGGGAGCGATGATGATGTCCTTTGGGATCATGTCCACGGCCGCGGCGGTACCGTTCTGTGATGCTTCCCATTCGCCCCAGTTAAAGCGTTTCGCGTCGATCAGCCGGTCGCCCCACATTATCATTTCAACCTTTCTCTTTTTGACGAGATGATCGTAAATGTCGTTGATCGCCTTTGCGTAGAGTTTGCCGGGATCTTTGCCCTTGGTCGAAGGCGACTTGTCAGAGCCGAGCAAAAATATCTCATCGGCGCCGATATGAAACGCGTCGGCCTGAAATCCGTCGATGATCTCGTCCAGCAGTTTGAAGACGATCTTGTAAACCTCCGGATTCGTCACGTCCCATTCGCGGCAATAGAGGCCTTCGTTGTTCGGAAAAGCTCCGGGCGTCAGGTCAAATTGCGGATATTTGGTGAGCAGAGGGAATGTTGTTTTGGCCCACGATTGGTGGCCGATGGTCTGAAACTCGGGTATTACGCGAATGCCGTTGCGGCGGCTTTCGGCGGCAAATTTCCGTGCACCGGCCTTTGTGATCTGTTTGGCGTCCTGCCGCAGTTCGGGGTGCGATTTGAACTCGAAATGGTAATCGACCTCGAGAATGATGAAGTTGATGCCTTGAGCGGCAAGCTTTGGCAACTCAAGAGCGAGAGCTTCAAGATCGGCATCGTTATTAAAATCGAGAAGATGAATGCCCTGCCACTTTTGAAGCGATTTGCCTGGTTCGGGCTTCTTCATCTTCGACTGCGCCGAAACGACAGATGAACCGAGTATAAGCAGAGCCAGCAATACGGCCACGGAATAGGATTGGAAAATGTTTTTGTTCATGATCGTCAAACGGCAGTGCATCGTATTGAATTGTCCTGCCGCGGAGCGGCCGGGAAGATGGTAGCCAGATGCGGAGCTTCTGGTTAGGCGGATTCGAACTGCTGCGTGCGTTGAAGACGCACGACCTAAAATACCTACCCGCATCTTCAACGCGGGATGTCGTCGGCATCCACCGACCAGAGGTTTCACCACTGGCTACTTTCTAGCCGCCGCTTCGCGGCAAATGGATCGCAAAGGAAGAAAAGATGTTATAGCAGCGTCCCGCGCAATATTATCATTGCGACGCCAAAATAGATCACCAAACCGGTAACGTCAACCAGCGTCGCGACAAAAGGCGCGGACGAGGTTGCCGGGTCGAGTCCGACGCGGCGCAGGACGAACGGCAGCATTGAGCCGGAGAGCGTTCCCCAGAGCACGATCCCGATCAGCGAAACGCCGACCGTTAAGGCGACAAGCAGCCAATGCTCGCCGTAGATGTTCGAGAATGCGGACCAAACCGCTATCCGAAAAAAGCCGATCGCTCCGAGTATAGACCCGAGTGCAATGCCTGTAAATACTTCGCGGTGCATCACGCGCCACCAATCGCCGAGGGTTACTTCCGTCAACGCCATTGCGCGAATGACAAGCGTCGCGGCCTGTGAACCAGAATTACCGCCGGACGATATTATCAACGGAACGAACAACGCGAGCACAACCGCTTTTTCTATCTCATGTTGAAAAAAGCCCATTGCCGTCGCCGTCAGCATTTCGCCCAAAAACAGGATCACAAGCCAGCCGGCGCGCTTTTTTACCATGCGGAAGAAAGCGATCTTTAAATACGGTTCGTCGAGTGCCTCCATACCGCCGAATTTCTGGATGTCTTCAGTCGCCTCGGCGGCGGCAACGTCCAAAACGTCGTCGATCGTAACGATTCCAACCAGAACGCCGTCAGAATCGGTCACGGGCAGAGCGGTCATATCGCTTCGACGCATCGCATCGACCGCGGTTTCCTGGTCGTCGGTTGCCATAAGGGAGATGAACGTGTCGTCCATTACATCGGCAACCGGCGCATCAGGCGAAGCAAGCAGCAGTTTGCGAATGCGGATGTCGTCGATCAGTTTGCCGCCGTCATCGATCACGTAAACGACGTTCAGCGTTTCGCTGTCGTGGCCATGTCGGCGAATGTGGCCGAGGGCATATTCGGTCGTCCAATCAGGCCGAAGGCGCACGTAATCCGACGTCATCAAGCGGCCGATGCTGCTTTCGGGATAGCCCAAAAGCTGCACCGCAACCTGCCGTTCAGTCGGCGTCAGCAAATTTAATAATTGACTTGTGACATTTCCGGGAAGCTCGTCCAAAAGGTGCGTGCGGTCGTCGGGCGCCATCTCGTTCAAGATAGCGGCGACCTGTTCCTGGCCGAGCGACTTCAACAATTCCTGCTGAATGTCGAACGGAAGATATTCGAACGCATCCGCCGCAAGCTCGCGCGGAAGTACGCGAAATGCCAAAACGCGGTCGTCAGCGGCCATGCCGGCCATTAAATTCCCGATCTCGAACGGCGGCAAATTGTCCAACGCATCGCGCAATTCGGCAAAGTTGCGCGTTTCGATCGCTGCCTCTAATTTCTCACTTGATTGCGGCATTCGGCCACCTCCGCGATAAAGAATAACAAATGAAACAGTCGGCCGAGCGGAAACAGGCCGGCCATCGGCATTTAAGGCAAATTCCGGAATGCGAACAGCAAAACGATGCTCAATGGAGAAAACGTAGTATCTCGTCGATCAACTGCTTTCGGCCGCGATCGGGGCGGTCGAGGAAAACGAGGTGGGTCGCATTCGGGATAGTGACTATTCTTTTGCGCGGAGCGTTGATCAAATCCTTTTCAATTGCTGCGAGGTCTTCCGGCCGCGTCCAATGATCTAGGCCGCTGCGAATGACAAGCGTCGGAACGCGGATATCGGCCGCGTCGTATAGTTTACGCCCGAGCGACATATCAAACGCTTCGCGTTGGAACGCACGCGGGATGCGTACACTCGGCGGCATTCGATCGTTTGCCGTCGGATCGCTCGCGAGCGTCTTTTCAACGTAGAATTGCGCCACTCGCGGATCGCGCCATTCGTCCTTGTTCTTGACCGGGATCGCATTTTCCCAGCTTGCGACCAAAACTTGGGCGTTTGCAAGCCGATAAGCACCGGCCTTTCTGTTAAAAATCTCGGGCTGTTCGTCGTCTGCGAAAAATTCGCGCAGCGGCCACGGAGCATTAACGCCGTAGATCGCGTTCAGCATTATAAAATGACTGACCTTAGCGTTATTTCGCGCGGTGTAAAGCCCGAGCCAATGCCCGCCCGACGCCCATCCAAAAACGGCGACGCGTTTGCCCTTATTCCTCCGGCGGATCTCATTCACGACTGCATCGATATCTTTTACGGCTTCTTCGGCAGTTCCCGCGGGCGCGGCGTTTGGCGATGGATCATCCAAAGCGAGCGGCTTTGTTGAATCGCCGTATCCGCGAACGTCCATTACATAAACCGGATGTCCCGCGCGTGCAATGTCTTCGGCCAAAGAGAAACCCGGTACAGGAACGTCAAACGACGCTACACCGGCACCGCCTCCGCCGTGAAGCAGCAAGACAGGAGCCCGTAAAGCCCTGGCAAAACGCACCTCGCGAACATGAATGCGAATTCCCGGATCGCTCGTAATAAAGAAGTCTTTGCGGGAGACGGAAGATTGTCCGCGGACCGAGGCGAACGGTGCGAAGAGTGCGGCCGCGAATACCAAATAATGAAATGCCAATGCGATGTTCTTAAATGTTTTTGTGTTCACGGCAACCTAAAATTTGAATATCCTTGCGGGCAGTCGGAAGCGACGATGAGTGCGATCAGGACAATTGCAAAAGCGTCTCCGATCATCACCGGCGATAAAACAATACGAACAAGTATCCGGCGGCCGCCGCCGCGGCGATAGCACCTATGAAGTAATAGATCTCGATATACGGCGTCGCGTCCCAGTTCAGCCACGCTTCAAGCGAACACTCGACGGCGTAGCCGCTGCTCTTGTAGCAGACGCCCGTATAGTCTGCAGGATCTTTTAGCGAGCGAAACCAGCGCGATATCAAAACACCGCCAAGAACGTAAACCACCCAGATCGCGGCCGCGAACACGCCGGAGCGCGACCTTAGAAAATCGAATGCGTTGACTGATGTTGACATCGAAATTGTTTGAAGCAGCAATGCCGGCCTGCGATGTGGTGCGATCCGGCCACGCGGCCACGCGAAGATAATAACACGTGACCACCTGAGAAATCCGGTCAAAAATGGTATCAATAGTAGTTTAGGTATTTTTATGAATGTTGCGGACAGTGTGGGATTTGCGGAGAGATTTCGGAGGTTCGAGAACTCGGCGGCGTCGGAACTTGGGGATTTTACGACGACGAGGCGTGTGCTGAGGATCTCGCTGCTGGCAGTTATTATCGGGTTGGCAAGCGCGGTGATCGCGTTTCTTCTGCTTCGACTGATCGCTTTTTTTACCAATCTTTTCTTTTTTCAAACCTTAAGTTTTTCGGGTGACGCCACGCCGGCGATGAGCACGCTTGGCGTGTTTATTGTCATCGTTCCGGTGATCGGCGGGCTGATCGTGGGACTGATGGCGCGTTACGGCTCCGACCGAATTCGAGGCCACGGCATTCCCGAGGCGATCGAGGCGATATTGCTGAACGGCAGCAAGGTGCAGCCAAAGATCGCGTTGCTAAAACCGCTTTCATCCGCGATCTCGATCGGGTCCGGCGGCCCGTTCGGAGCTGAAGGGCCGATCATCATGACCGGCGGAGCGTTCGGTTCGATGATCGCGCAGTTTTTTCGGCTGACGAGCGCGGAACGAAAGACTCTGCTTGTCGCCGGTGCCGCTGCGGGAATGTCCGCGACCTTCGCGGCGCCTATTGCTTCGGTCCTTCTCGCGGTAGAACTATTGCTTTTTGAATGGAAGCCGCGGAGCCTTATTCCTGTCGCTTTAGCCAGTGCCGCTGCGGCGACCGCCAGGCGCTATATCCTCGGTGTTGGCCCGCTGTTTCCGGTGCCGGAGCATCCGCTGAACGTTGGCCTCGACGGGCTGGCCGCGTGCCTTTTGGCGGGCGTTCTTGCCGGATTGCTTTCGCTTATTTTGACGAAAGCCGTTTATGCATCCGAAGATTTTTTCGCCAAGCTGCCGATACATTGGATGTGGTGGCCGGCTATCGGCGGCGTCGTTATCGGTGTGGGCGGATTGATCTTTCCGCAGGCGTTGGGCGTTGGTTATGACACGATCGGCGCGCTGCTTCAGGGCGATGTTCCGATAAAGGTGATCGCGGGGATTCTGATCGTAAAATCGACCATCTGGGCGGTTTCGCTTGGATCAGGAACATCGGGCGGCGTGCTTGCACCGCTGTTGATGATGGGCGGCGCTCTTGGCGGTATAGAAGCCATGTTCCTCCCGGCGGAAGGACTTGGATTTTGGCCGCTGATCAGCATGGGAGCGATACTTGGCGGAACAATGCGGTCGCCGCTGACAGGGATCGTTTTTGCATTCGAACTAACGCACGATATAAATATGCTGCTCCCGCTGCTGATAGCGGTTACGACCGCGCATGGCTTTACGGTGCTGACGCTTGGCCGGTCTATCCTGACCGAAAAGATCGAACGCCGCGGTTATCACATGAGCCGCGAATACGCTCTCGACCCGCTTGAGATCACATTTGCGCGCGAAGTAATGCGGACGGACATCGTCGTGCTGCCGGAAACGCTTTCGATAAAGGACCTTTCAAAACTGATCCCGACCGATCTTGGCCAGCGCGTTCAGCATATGTATCCGGTAGTGGACAGCGAAGATAAATTTGTCGGTGTGGTGACAAGGCGTGAGCTGCGCGCCGCCATCCAGCAGGTGAAAGGCACGGCGGCGAAGAAACATTTATCTGATATTGCACGGTATGATGCTCAGGTCGTGTATGACGATGAGCCGCTTCGTGTCGTTGTAGAACGAATGGCGGCCACCGGGCTGACACGCTTCCCGGTCGTGCACCGCGACCATCCGCGCGATCTCGTCGGATCGATCTCGCTCAACAACCTGCTCGCCGCCCGCGTCGGCCAACTCGAGTCAGAAACCCGCCGCGAACAGGTGCTCCAATTGCCTAAGCTGAAAAGTAAGAGAAACGGTGAGACCGAGGAACGCGACGTCGATTAGGGCGTCCTATCGCCCCATTGCCAACGCGGCGGTTCGCCCTTGAGCCAGCAGATCGCTAGAAGCGATAGGGTAATGATGCCGATAAATACACTGAATTGGACCGGGTGGATCGCGGGCTGCACAAAGCGGAATGCAAATATAAAAAGCCCCGCATAAGCCGCATAAACGGCCCAACCTTCCCACGCAGCCGGAAGGCCCCAACCCCAACCGTAGCGTTTGCGATAAAACCAATAGTGCTTTTCGTTATACATCAAACCTCCGCGGCCGTCCGTAAACGTACAGACGACTCTCGATATCAATTTTATCACGCCGGCAAACGACGGGAAACAACATTCCCGCAGATGGTAGAATAAAGACTCGTTCAGTGTAATCGTTAGGGATCCGAAATAAGTTGAAAGTGAAAAGTTAGAAGTGAGAACGAAAGGAAAGCTTGCGCTTGCCGGACGCGTTATCACTTTTTACTTTTCAGTTTTCACTTATTCCGAAACCCGAACCCAGCCAAACATCAACTTTGAACAAACCCTGCGGTTATGATGTTTCCGCACGCAATTCGCTTCGGACGCGAAAGAACGTGTACCAGCCAAGCGCGACAAGCGGGCCGGCGGTGAAAAGGCCGCCGACGTATTGAAATCCGCCGGCCGGTATGAAAGGCGCGATGAAATGATAGGGCTCGATAAACATCATCCCAAAAAGAAATGTTGACACAACAAAATATCCGACGTTCCAGCGTGCAACCATCATGACCGCGCCGAGAAGCCAAAGAATCGGTGCCAGCGAGGCCGCAAAGATCGTCATCTGCTGCAGCGAAGTATCGAGCGGGGCACCATGCATGATGTCGCGATAGCCGAGATATGCCGAATGGTATTCCTCATAAACATGCAGAATGAACAAAATTACCGTGAGTAGATAGGGAACGATGATACGGTTCGGATCGACCTGCCCGCGTCGTGTCGTAAACCACCATACGACAAAACCGCCAACAAAAAGCGGTACGAAAGCGATCGCTAGTTGATTTACGAACAGGTATTCGATCAAGAACCACGCTGCAACAAAGCAAGCGATCGGGATCAACGACGGCATTTTTGTTTTTTGGCCATTTGAGCTCATCACGACCTACCCGGTTCAACACTCGGTCGGGCATCGCCAAACCACTTTTCGAACAATGCGCACGCTTTGTGCGGATGGCTCGACGTTTCGCCGCCAACTCTAATATTATAACTAAAGAATGAACAACCAAGTCACTGAATTCATAAAACACCACTATCGGCATTTTAATGCGGCGGCTTTGATCGACGCGGCGGAAGGGTATAAAACGCATCTCGCGGGCGGCGGGAAGATGATGATCACGCTGGCCGGGGCGATGAGTACGGCGGAGCTTGGTTTATCGCTAGCCGAGATGATACGCCAGGACAAGGTGCAGATCATTTCCTGCACAGGTGCGAATCTTGAGGAAGATCTTTTTAATCTGGTCGCACACGATTTTTATGAACGCGTGCCGCATTATCGCGACCTGACGCCGGCGGATGAGCAAGATCTGCTTGACCGGCACATGAACCGGGTTACCGACACCTGCATACCGGAAATGGAGGCGATGCGGCGGCTTGAGAAGGCGATGGTCGATGTGTGGACGCGTGCCGATGTCGAGGGCAAGCGATATTTTCCGCACGAGTTTATGTATCAGGTTTTACGCAACGGCTCGCTTGAAGAGTTTTATCAGATCGACCTGAAAGACTCGTGGATGTACGCGGCGATGGAGAAAGATCTGCCGATGGTCGTGCCCGGCTGGGAAGATTCGACGATGGGCAATATGTTTGCCGGCCACGTTATCACCGGCGATGTCGAGAACGTTCATACGGTGCGCACCGGCATCGAATATATGACGATGCTCGCCGATTGGTACACGCGCAATGCGGCCAATGATTCGACCATCGGCTTCTTCCAAATAGGCGGCGGCATCGCTGGCGATTTTCCCATCTGCGTCGTCCCGATGCTCCACCAGGACCTCCAACGCGAAAACGTCCCCGTCTGGGGCTACTTCTGCCAGATCAGCGATTCAACAACCAGCTACGGCTCCTACTCCGGCGCCGTCCCCAACGAGAAGATAACATGGGGCAAGCTGGAGGCATCGACGCCGAAATTTATTGTTGAGTCGGATGCCTCGATCGTCGCTCCGCTGATGTTTGCGTATATTTTGGGGTGGTGAACGGTTTCAACCACAGATGAACACAGATGCACACAGATGAGAGATTTGCCGGAAGTCTTTTCAGTATCTGTGTCTATTTTGTGTTCATCTGTGGTTAATTTCATTTGCGCCCTGAAAGGAAGGATGGCAGAAGCAGGTTTCAGCCGCGGATGAACACAGATTCACGCAAATAAGAGTATCTGACGTGGTGTTGTCTTGATCTGTGTGAATCTGTGTTTATCTGCGGATAATTTTCCTCTTGGTCTTTTAATGTAGGGCGGACAGCGGTGTCCGCGCTCCGTGCTTGTTAGAGCCTTATCTTTATACCTCCGTTGAAAATGCGGCCTTCGGTGTGGGTGTAGAGTTCGGCGAAGATCGGGTTTTGGTGCGGGGGAAAGACGACCTGGGTGTAGCGGCCCTGGCGTTCGTCGAAGATGTTTTCGGCATTGATAAAGAGGCTGAATTTGCCGAATGTTTTCTCGCCGAAAAGGCCGACCTCGGCCGAGTTTCTGGTCAGCGTTCTATCATCGAGCGTTTGGCGGCTGCCGTAATAAAACTCGACGCCGGTCTTAAAGCTCTCGTGTTTTTCCCACACGAGCGATGAGTTTATTTTATGTTTTGGCAAAAGCGTGAGGCGGCGCGTCCCAGGCAAATAGCCGGCCTTTGCGTCGGTGAATGTATAGCCGATGAAAAGTTTGGCTATGCCGTATTCGAACCTGCCGTTCGTCTCAAATCCTTTGCTTATTATGCGTGACGCCGCGTTGCTGAACGTGTAAGAACCTGTGCCGTTTGGACGCAGAACGATCGGGTCGGTTATCTCGGTGTAGAAAAACATTTGGTTTACCGAAAAACCTACATTTTCGCCGAGCGATCCGCGATAATTTAGATCGACCGTTCCGCCTTTGCTTTTTTCGGCCTTTAGATCCGTGCCGACCGCGAGCACATTTCGGAAGCGCAGTTCTTCGGCTTCTTCGGTAAACATCGTCGGCGTTTTGTAGCCCATTCCAAATCCGATACGCGATGTAAGTTTGTCGCTGATCCTGAACAACATCGAAACGCGCGGGAGCGCGAACGTGCCGTAGTCCCTTGTCGTCTCGACACGAAAGCCCGCTTCAAGCGAAACCTTTTCGTTCAGATCGACGGTGTCCTGGATAAATCCGCCGAAAGCCGCGCTTGTTTCATCGCGCGGAACAACACCAGGATTTCGCTCGCGAAAGCTGTCATAAACCGCGCTTCCGCCAAAGATGAGCGAATGTTTTCCGACCGTTTTCCAATAGCTGATGTCGGTAAATGAATTGAACTGCCGCCCGCCGAATGCATAGCCCGGCGTTGTAAGATCGCGGCTAAAAAATGCGAGGCTTTGCTTTGCATTTACCCGCGAACCGTCGGTAAAGATATGGTCCAAATTGAAGGTCGAGATATTGCGGAATGACTTGTTTTGCTCGAAGTATTGGTGAAAATTGTCGGCCTTGCCGCTGAGAACGAACACGTCGCCGCCTTTATGGGTTTGGTACGAAGTCGAGTTTCCGACGGTCAGTGTCGTGCGTTCGCCGAGATAAAAATACAGCTTCGGGCTAAATCCGACGGACCGAATATCGGGGAGTTCGGTAAAATCATCGTCATCGACATCATAACGCCGCTGATAATTTGCCGAGCCGAGCAGCGTGTAGCCAAATCGAGTGAACTTTTGCGAATTAAAGATCGAAAAGTCGGTTCCGAGCGCCGATGTTTGGTTCAGAATTAAACTTGTGACGGGCTTTTCCGACGGGTCTTTGGTGATGAAATTTACAACACCGGCGATCGCTCCGCCGCCGAATAGAGTTGCTGACGGGCCTTTTATCACTTCAACCTGCTTGAGGTCGAGCGGCGGAATTTCGAGGATGCTGAGGCTGCCGGAAAAGCCGCCGTAGGCAGGAAATCCGTCTTTCAGGATCTGTGTATATCGGCCGTCAAGCCCCTGGATACGCACGCTTTGTGTGTTTGTCGTCGCGGAAGTTTGCTGCACCTGAATGCCGGTGCTTTCATGCAGGACCATCGAAACATTGCCGGGCCGCATGTTGATCTTTTCGTCGATCTCTTCTTCGTCGATCGCCTCGACACGCGTCGGTTCGGCCTCGATCTCGCGGCCTGTTCGCGTCGAACTTATCGTCACCTCGCCCGCCTCAAACTCAATTGCCAACAGGATGTTTTTTACGGAACTATCGGCCAAGGGAAAGGTAAGTTTTAGTTCGGCCTTTTTGTATCCGGGCGAGAATATCTCGATAGTTTGTTCGCCCGCTGGGATGTTCTTTAGCTCAGCTTTTCCGTTCTCATCGGCGGTGGCTTGCAGCGCGGTTCCCTTAATGGAAACGACAGCCGCTGCCACGCCTTTTTTGGTTTCGCTGTCCTGTATGTTTAATCTCAACGTCTCGCCATCCTGCGCAAAAACGCCAACGGCCGCGCACAAGATGACTGCAAATATGAATACTCGATGCATTTAATTCTCCAAAAATTCGGTTCAAAAAAAATAATGTCGAAGGCCGGGGCCGTGCTGAGATCTTCCAGCACAGCGCAGACGCCCGCGCGCGGCTGTCCGATAATTCCGATTTACGCGGCGGAGCCGCAAGTAGATAGTAGCCAGACGTAAAACGTCTGGAAATGCGATGGGATGATCACCGCACTGAAGGTGCGGAAGAAATCCCGTAAACGATTCGCCCTTTCAGGGCGAAAAACTTTAAAGCGACCGTCCCAGACGTTCCACGTCTGGCCACTATCTTTAGGCCGCTTCGCGGCTCAAACAAGATTATCGGACAGCCTCGTGAGCAAGGGTCTAATGCTCAAGCTGAAGGTTTAGAACTCAATTCAGCAGCCCGCCAGCTATTGCACGAGGCGCAAGCTGAATGTTAAGCCCTTGCTGACGCTCGGGCTTCCGCAAACTCGCGGCCCGACCTTAAAAAAGGATGGTTCTGTTATGTTGGATCAAACCTTTGGCGGCTGCCAAATATTGGAAAGGTAAGAGTTTTCGAATGCCGAGCGGTATTGATACCCGCCTTCGGAAAAAGTGCCGCGTGCCGATCTGTCTCTCGCGGGAAGCCTAAAACCGCCGGCCGCAACCGGCAGTGCACAGCAGCCGCAAACACAAAACGGCGAGCAATCTTCGGTTGCGTCGTCCGACGTCGGACAATCGTCGGTTGCGGCGACAGCGGCCATTTCGCTGTCATTCTCCCCAAACGCAAGCGCATCCCGACACGGCTCAAACGACAAGCCAACTATCATCAGCACAAGTATCAGGACGACCGCTTTCATCAGAAAATAACTTAGCACATATGCCCGTCATCGTTCCACAAGCGAGCGAAAGCTCGTAGTAACGAAGCGCGGACAAACTTGTCCGAATGAGCGTCGCTTCGACGCGAACAAAACCGAGCGGTCAAGAATTTCGCCGGAGGAACCCGCGATGCGGACTGGAGTGTTCGTGCTCCGTGCTGTCGAATTATTGATCTTTCAATTTTCTCAACGCCGAGCCTTTGTGGGCGGCGATGTGGTCGGTTTTGTCGCTTTTTATTTCGTATTGCGGGTCGTCTTTGTTTGCGTGGTGAGTGTGGCCTTTGTAGTCGAAATCTTTGGTGTGCACTTTGATGATCTTGCCGCTAACGCGGCCTGCTTCGGAATTCCAGCTGACGTGGTCGCCGACTTTGAATTTATCTGACATTCTCGCTCCTTTTGTTCTTATCCAAAAATCCGGCTTTTCTTCTCTGCGATCTCTTTGCGAACTTTGTGACCTTGCGTGCAAAAGCAGTTTCACGCGGAGGCCGCAAAGAACGCAAAGGAAGAAAAGATCTGCATAACGTCTAATCTGAGTTTATAGCCTCTCGCCTTTCAGTATAAGAAACCGTATCGCCGCGGACATTTGCGGCGGAAGTGTATGGGTGTTCTTTTGTGCTGGTCGGACTGAGGATGTGAATGACGCGAACGCCTTTTGCTTTCAGATAGTCTGATACAAGCGCCCGATGGCACCGCCACCAGACGGCTTCGGCACACATTATCGCGGTGCGTTTATCGCGGGCGAGAGTGAGCAATTTTTCGATACCGCGTTTGAACTCGTCCGTTTCCATATGGTCGGCATAGGCCCGAAACGATGCGTTTCGCCAGACGGTGTTGTGCGAATCAGCATTGACGCGCCGCCTTCCGCCAAGTTCCGGTATCGGGATATATTCAATGCCCGCCGCATGAAGCGAATCTCGCAACGCATCCTGATCGAACTGCGGAAATTTCCGCGAACCCATCAGCCGCCGAATATCGGCCAATGCCTCGATGCCGTTTATCGTTAGCAGTTCGATAAACTCCTCGATGAAGCGCGTCGAATGGCCGATCGTCCAGATGGTTAGTGTATCCGTGACCATATTTGCGTTTCGCCAGCGGCTTCGCCGCTCTATTTGCGGAAAAGCTCTGCTTTTCCGCCCGCATTTCCAAAGGCTTTTGCGGCTATGCCGCTGTTCTTCCATTGCCTAAGGCAATGCGGCGGCATAGCCGCAAAAGCAAAAATGGCGTCTATCGGCGAAGCACAGCTTCGCCGCAAATAGACGGGCAAAGCCCGAAACCCGACAGTCGCGAGACCAATTACAGCGCTTAGCCGCAGACCCTCGGATACGTCCGAGAACGATGCGTCGATCTTCGTTCTCTAATGATCTTCCACGTTGCTTATTACCTTGTTATCGGCAAGATCGACCGAGACGTCGTATTCCTTGCCGTCGGTGCCGACTATGCCGACCTTGCAGACGACCTTGCCGGCCATTCTGTCAATGTCCAGGTCGTCTATCCCGCCTGGCCGCGCGGCGACGGCGACGGTGATGCAGGCGGTCGCCTGCTCGGCCGTCGCGGTCGCCTTGGCCTGTTTTGTCTGTGCGTAAACAATAATGCCGGAGGCGATCATCGCTATGGCGATCATTGCTCCGACAAAAATTCTTACTAACCGATCTTTACCAACAACCCTTTGCTCGTACATAAAAAACTACCTCCTTGATTTTGGTGCGCGACGAATCACGCTCCTACTATCCTATACGATTCGGGAACCAGGTTCTATACCGAGATCTTGTTTCGTTAGTTTCGTGTCTGCTTTCGTCTGTTTGGTGGTCTGCGGGGCCGGGCTTCGCCACCACGAAACGCACTAATCAGGAAACGAGATCCACGAAGCGATCTGAACCCCGTTCGAACAAGCCCGCCGGCCCTTTCTTGCGGTCATCGATCTGAACTGTTCCCGATCCCGTTTCTTGCCAGTGCTTCGGACTGATGTTGGTGGCCAATGACCTCGTAGCTGATGATCGTAACGGCTGGAGCAAATACGATTATGATGAGGCACAATGGCATTGGGACGCCGAATATTGAGGCGGCGATCGCCGCGGCGACGACCACGGTTGTGCAGGACAAAAGCCAGATGTGGACACGATCGAATTCGGCGATCAGATACGAATAAGTGGCGTAAAGCGATACAAGAAAAATGCCGACCGGAATGACGACCGACAGTACTGTTGCCAGCGCTCCGATCTTTGACTTGTGTTCGATGAAATACGCGGCGACGTGCAAACCTGCGCCGGTCGCGACTATCGCGGTGAT